>CAZFPH010000092.1:0-5112 GCA_964520955.1 uncultured Lachnospiraceae bacterium | reverse complement strand
GTGATAACGCCATTTTTTAAGTCTCTTTGAATATAGATATCAAAGAATGTTGCGTCTCTACCCATAGATGTTGCAGCACCATTGTTTTCTTTAGCACCTGCAAGGTAACCAAAGTAAGCCCATTGAATAGCCTCTCTAGCATTAGCAGCCGGTCTAGAAATATCGCAACCATAAGAGATTGCCATTTTCTTGATTTCGTCTAAAGCTCTGATTTGCTCATTAACTTCTTCTCTAAGTCTGATGTTTTCATCAATGTGATTACCGTTGATGTATTCACCATCTAAATCTTTCTTTTTGAATTCAATAAGCTTATCAATACCATAAAGAGCAATTCTTCTGTAGTCACCGATAATTCTACCTCTTCCGTAGCCATCAGGTAAACCAGTAAGTAAACCGTTAGAACGAGCTCTTCTGATTGATGGTGTGTAAGCATCAAAAACACCGGCATTATGAGTTTTTCTATAAGTTGTGAAGTGTTTGTAAACTTCTGGATTAAGCTTGTAACCGTGAGACTCAAGAGCCTTCATGGCAATCTTTGTACCACCATACATATTAACAATACGTTTTAAAGGTGCATCTGTTTGAAGACCCACAATAACTTCGTTATCTTTGTCGATATATCCTGGTGCAAAAGCATTGATACCGCTTAAAATGTTTGTTTCAACATCGTAGCAACCGCCTCTTTTGTTTTCTTCAGCAAGAAGCTCTTCACATTTTTTCCAAACTGCCTTTGTCTTTTTGGTTGGACCAGCAAGGAATGAATCGTCGCCAGTATACTCTGTGTAGTTTTGGTCGATGAAAGCACTTACATCAATTTCATTTTTCCAGCTATCACCTTTAAATCCTCTCCATTCATTTGAATATAATTCTTCCATATTTTCTCCTTTATCTAAGCACAAATTTAATTTTTTCTGTGCTTCAGCAGGTATTTTTGAGGCAGTTAAATGTTTTATACCTCAAATACCACACCTTGTTATAATAACAAATCCTACTAAAAAAAACAAGTGTTTTGCTTAAATATAATTTATTTTTATACTTATATACGCGAAATAAAAACACATTAAACATAGTAACAATGTGTTTTGTTGTAAATTTAATGCGTAATTTTTTTGTTTTATTTGTTAATATCCGTTAAGTGGAATATTTTCGTCATCGATGCCTTTTGTAATAGATATGATTTTCACATAATAATCATAATCTGCGTTCACCTTAACGTAAATTCTATCGCCAACTTTGTGTCCAAGTATAGCTTTTCCAAAAGGAGACTCCTTGCTAATTATTCCTTTTTCAAGGTCAAGCCTAGTTGTTGTTGAAAGCATAAGTGTTTCCCTGTCTCCAGTGTCTTCATATTCAACCTCAATTCTATCAAATAGACCAACCTCATCAGGAGCAGAATTAACTTCAATAACCTTTGCAGTTTTGACCATTTTTTTAAGATATCTGAGCCGGCTTTCATTTCTAAAAAACGCACGCCTTGCACTTCTATACTCTGCATTTTCAGAAAGGTCACCAAGCGAGCGAGCTTCCTTCACATCATCGGCAAGTTTTGGTCTGAGTTCGTTTGCTCGGTACGCAATTTCTTCATTCATTTTTTTTATATCAACAGCCGTTAGTTCATTGTACATAATAACCTCTTTTTGTCAAACACTTCCAAAACAGTAAATTACAAATTATTCCGATTTTAACTTTAAAATGTAATTTTCTGCTTCTTTTAACGAATAAACTACATTTTGTGCTATATTTTTAATTTCATCATTTGGCTCGATTAAATCCACAACCATAACAGGAATTGCCTTTGCATTGTGTGCCGCCATAATGCCAAGAATTGAGTCTTCCAAAACAACGCATTGCTCGGAAGCAACGCCAAGTTTACTAGACGCTTTCAAAAAAACCTCTGGGTTTGGTTTGCCGTTTATTACCTCTTCTTTGGTAACAATTGCATCAAAGATTTTTTCCATTTCAAGCCCTGCATTAGAAAATAAAATTCTGCATCTATCTAGCCCGCTAGATGTTGCAAGTGCAAGTTTTAAATTGTTATTCTTGAGCGAATTCACAAGTTCAACAAAATAAGGTTTTAACAAGTTTTTAGAAGTTTTAATTATATCAAAAACCAACTCTCGCATATAATCTCTATATGCATCAATATCCACATCTGGAAACTCAAGTTTCATCATTTTTCTAATATCAACTTCTTGCCTGCCAGCCATTTCTTTTTGCCTATATTCTTCATTCAAATCCAGCCCAAATCTCTCATTGGATTTGTAAAACGCATCTTTCCAGACAGATTCAGTATCAAAAATCAATCCGTCCATATCAAACAAAACTGCACTTACTTTCATTTATTACCCCTTGCCATTTTCGTTAGCACCATAAATTTTGTTGTATTCTTTTACGTATTCACTAAGAGCCTGCACCATTTTTTCGTAGCCCTGCTCGCTCATATTTCCTTCCACAAAATTATCGTGTTTATACGCACCTCGTCTCTCTGCCAAATGGTTCTCACCAAAATCCCAAACCTGACAAGATTTCACAAACTCGCTAAACGACTTTCCTTTTGCTTCGGCAATGAAACTTTTTGCAGCGTCAATAAATGAGCCTCCGTGCTGAAGAACCCAGTTTTCAATACCAATACCGCCAAGTCCGCCTTGAGGAACTTCACCACGATTTGGCTTGTACGCTTCAGCCTTTTTCAAGACTTGTTTTGCAAGAAGAATGTTTGCAATAACATACTTATAAGCTTGAGGGTCTTGCTTTTTGATTTGTTCAAGCCTGTCACTTAGAGCCATATCTGAAGAGTATGTAATTTTTCCAGTTTTTTCGGTGAATGTAATATCTATATCAACTTCAATATCCTCTAGTTTAACACCTTTAAGCCTAAAGTCTCCTGACCCAGTAACCTCTGATGCGTGCTGTTCTCCAAGCTTAGACATTATTTTACTTTTTAATTGAGCAATTTTTTCAGGATTATTCAAGATATTTCTATCTAATCTCATCATAAAGTCAAAGTCGCCATCACCTGGTTTGTTTGTACCTCTTCCTGTTGAACCCGTGTCAATAAGTTCCACAATGCCGTTACTTAGGTCACCATCGATAGAGGTTTTTAATGATAATCCAAGTTCAGATATTGCTTCGTTAATAGCCTTGTTTATAATTGCTCTTTTATGAAGAACGTCTTTGTGACTCGCTTCAATTTGACCTGCCAAAACTTCAACGTCTGGACTATATAGTGACTCCGAAAAATTAAATTTTTCACAGCCATACATAGTAAGTCCACCCATTTTTTCACGAAGAGCATCGTACTGCTCAGGCGAGAATACAATTTTTCCGTCTAAATCCCTTACAGGAATATAAAATCCATTCATAGCAATTTCAAGACCTATTTCAGGCGTGTACTTTTGAACAACAATACAGTCTATATCGCTAGTTGCAAAACCCGTTCTAATGCCATAGTGTTTAGACCCATTCGTGTCACAAACTCCTGTGTAAAAAAGTTCCATCTTGTTTAATTTATCAGGAGAAGAATCTTCGTTGCCATTATGGTCACGAGTAACAACAAACCTGTCATCATTTTTAAGGATAAACCAAACTGAGCCATACGATTTTGCAGCGGTTGATTCTATTGCGTCTTTAATACTCTCTTGGTCTGATATCAGCATTGATAAATCGGTATCAAGTGGAGTTGCATCACTATCAGCACAATCACCCAAAAATTCTTTTGCAACACTGCCCGTTTGCAATATTTTTCCAAAAAATTCTCTTGAAATTCCTTTAATTAAGTCGCCCTTTTTTATTACTAATTCTTCATTTACACTCGCTCTATTTTTTTCATTAATAGCATCAAGTTTATCTCTTAAGATTTGCCTTGCCTGACTAATACTTTCAATACCAACTGAACCGCAGAAAATTTGCACTATTCTGTCTGCTAGATTTTTGTCGTCTCCTTTTCTAGATGAAATTATTTCACTTATTTTTTGGATAGATTCAACAACTGGTGCTTTTAAATCCACCTCTTGTTCCCTTTTTTTATACCTAGTCTTGACTATCGCAAGCAGTTTATCTCTAAAATCAACAAGTTGAATCTTTTCAGACTCTGTCAAGCTTTCATAAGTAGCCATTCCACTCTCAATTTTTTGATAAATTGCATAAGAAGACTCAACAGAGTCCAAATATTCGTTTATAGACCTGTTGTTTGAGCCTAAAGATATTTTTAATAAATCAGAGAATATAATTGCTTTTTTCGCAATTGTTGATTTGTGTGCTTTAAGTGTAGGAGACACTTTGCTTCTTTCACTGAAATCAAAGGTTTTAATGTCAGGACTAAGCAATTCAAATGCAGAATAAATCTTGCCTGCACTTGGCATATCTTTTTTCAGGAAAACGTCTTCAATTTCCTTAAGTTTTCCAAGAGGGTCTGCACAGGCCAAAACTTTTGGTGCAATTTGATTTCTAAAAGCATAAATTTCGCCAGCGTTAGAAAACGATATTCTTTGCAAAACTTCAATTGTAAGAGAAAGGCTGTCTAAATCCAAACTACTGCTATTCTGTTTTAAATAATCGACAAATATATCCTGTAAAGTTTTGTCTTTTATTTTTTCGTAAGCACTAATAATTTTTATTGCATCGCTGTTAAATTGTTTTATTGAATCGTTTTTTAAAATATCTCTAATGAACATAAAGTTTGGCGAAACACCAAACAATATACTGGTATTTTCTAAAAATTCCAAGTATTTTGGATTAGATTCCAAGAATTCTATTGTTAAACTTCTATCATAATACGCTTTTTGAAGTTCTTCAGGGGCGTTTTCTGGCAAGAACATTATTTTGTACTTGTCTTTTATATCTTGAGGAACTTTTTTTGGGTATTTTTCATCAGTTGATAAAATCAATTCTTCAAATCTTTTAGCATACACATTTTTAAACTGCTCAATTGTGTATGCGTTTTTAAATGAAGTATCCATTTTTCTAGGCATAGTAGTATGAAGAGTATCGATAACATAGCCGTATTCTCTGGTAAACTTCATTGCCTCATCAAAACCAAAGCCTTCAATTAAAAACTCATATATATTATATATTTTTCTATCACTATAATCAGAACCTCTTTCAATAAAAGGT
>CAZFPH010000091.1:0-5163 GCA_964520955.1 uncultured Lachnospiraceae bacterium | reverse complement strand
TAACAAGCACATTCAATTTTCACAATTCCATCAGTATCATAAACAGACGGAAAGAAAAGTAGGTTTGAATGTTTTATTATCACAGACTTTTCATCAACCGAATCAATTTTGCCTGTAAATTTTACAATTTTTTCCAGTCCATTTTTCTTTATTATTTTTTGCATTTTTGTTTGCTCTGGTCCAAACCCTAAAAATATAAAGTTAAAGTTAAGATTTTCTTTAAATACTTCACTGATAACATCAATAATAAAGTAAACGTTTTTAACCTCAACAAATCTTCCAATATAAATCATATTAAACTTATTTTTGTCGATGCCGTGTTTTCTTAAAATTTCTTCTTCATATTCTTTATCAAAAGTTTTTTCTTTTAAATTTGTTGCGTTAGGCACAATTTCAACATTTTTTCTCAGCCCGTATTCCTTCATAACAGAACGAGCAAAAGTGTTCATTGTTAAGGTGTAGGTTGTTTTTCTGTAGACATTCATAACAATCGAGGTGAGCCACTGGGCAATAACCTCGCTTTTTACTGCGTTGTAAAAATTTTGTTTGAATTGGCTATGAAAAGTTGAAAAACTTGGTATTTTTCTCTTTTTTGCAATGCTAAGCCCAAAATTTCCCATATTGAAAGGGGATTGGATATGCACGAGGTCGATTTTTAAAAGCGAAATGTATTTTAAAAACACCGGGTCAAGTTGAGGAAATGCCAAATCATAACCCTGGCTCTTTACATATACAGCGTCACTTTGAAGCAAAAAATATTTATCGGTTTTGTAGCAAGTGTTTTTATGCTTTGGAGCACAGATAACAACGTTATAATATTTTTGCATATATCTTGCGTAGTTATCAAGCACCGCCACCACGCCATCAATAACAGGGTAGAAACTATCTATAAAATAAGCTATTGTCTTTTTTCCATTATTGTTAAACTCGTCAATCGTAAGATAAATTTCTTTGTAATCTGGGTCTTTTGACAAAATTTCACGGTTGCATTTTTTTATGCGTCTACTATTTTCTTTATCTTTATGATTGGATTGTTTTTTTGCACGCTTTCTGTAATATATAACATTTTCCGAAAATTCATCATTTTCAAGTTTTTTTGATAGTGATTTATTGTTGTTTTTTTCAATAATTTTTTTCATTTTCAGTTCATCTTCTACAGAAGAGTAACTATCGTCAGGGTTAAACAAGAGGGCAAGTTCATTAAAAATATTAAAGCCTGTTTCACCTTTTGTTTTTTTTCTTTTTTCTTCTTTCATTAACCACTCCTTTTGTTTGACTGAAAATTTTTTTTATTTTATAATAACTTTACTAGTAAGTGTATTATACACTTTTGTAAAAAATTAATCAATGGTTTGGGTTAACAATGAAAAATAAAGTAAAAAAAGAGTTCTCATATTTTAGCTATCTAAAAAATTACAAGCTTTCAGCTTTTTTTGCTCCATTTTTTAAAGCATTAGAAGCAGCAACTGAGCTATTCGTTCCTTATATTATGGCAAAAATTATTGATGTAGGCATTGCAAATAACGACACAAACTACATCATTTTTAATGGTGCTCTCATTTTGATACTCAATATTTTGGGCATTGTTTTTGCTATAATCGGTCAAAGATGTGCAGCTGTTGCGTCAATGGGGGTGGGAAGAGATGTTCGTAATGATATCTTTGAACATATAAACGACCTTTCGCACGCCGAGCTCGACAAATTCACAACAACAACTCTTTTGAACCGTTCAGTTAACGATGTCCGTAACATTCAAAATGGACTTGGAGCATTGCTAAGAGTTGTTATGCGTGCCCCTTGCTTAATTGTCGGTTCACTTATTTTGTCGCTTTTTATAAACCTAAAACTCAGCCTTGTGTTTGTTGTAATTATTCCAATATTGGTTCTCACTGTTTGGTATATAATGAAAAAACTGAAACCTCTTCTTATTACAATAAAAACAAAACTTGATAAAACCACAAATATCACTCGTGAAAACTTAACAGGTGTCAGGGTTGTACGAGCATTTAATAAACAATCATATGAAACCGAAAAATTTAAAATGGCAAACTACGACCTTATTTCAACACAAATAAAACACGGTGCTTGGACAAGTGCACTTTCTCCAATAATTTCAATAATCGTTAACTTTGCAATCATCGCACTTTTCTACTTTGGTGGAATTGAGGTTAACATTGGCGGACTTTCTCAAGGTAAACTTATTGCATTTATTGATTACTTTGGAACAATTTCTTCTTGTATTATAGTCCTTGCAAACCTTATCACTATCGTAACCAGAATGAATGCTTCAGGTGATAGAATAAACGAACTTTTAACCGTTAAAAATTCAATTAAAGACCCATCAACCCCTACAAAAATCGACTATAATGACACAAACCTTGGACGTGTTGAATTTAAAGACGTAAACTTTTCTTACTCAAATGTTAAAAATGCTGTAACAAATCTTTCAATAAAAGCCGAGCCTGGCGAAATTATCGGCGTCATTGGTGGAACGGGTAGTGGAAAAAGCTCCGTTGTTAACCTTATCCCAAGGTTTTATGACGTCACCTCTGGCGAAGTTTTAATTAATGATATCAATGTAAAAAAATATCGGGTGGAAGAACTGAGAAATATTATTGGTCTCGTCCCACAAAACCCAACGCTTTTCAAAGGCACAATCCGCTCAAATATGTGTTGGCGTAAACCAGATGCAACTGATGAGGAAATTATCAAGGCATTAAAAATTGCTCAAGCTTTCGATTTTGTAAAAGAATATCCAGACTTTTTGGAGCACAAAGTTAATCGTGGTGGAACAAACTTTTCCGGTGGTCAAAGACAAAGACTCACCATTGCAAGAGCCCTTGTAGGGAACCCTCATATCTTAATTTTAGACGACGCATCAAGTGCACTCGACTTTGCAACCGACGCAAAACTCAGAAAAGCTATACGAGCATCTCTTGCAAACACAACAACTTTTATCGTAACTCAAAGAACAAACTCAATCCGTGACGCAAATAAAATTATCGTTATCGCAAATGGTAATATTGTGGACATCGGCACTCATACCGAACTTCTTGAAAGGTGCGAACTTTATCAAGAAATTCACTATTCACAAAACAAAAAGGAGACAAAATAATGGACGATTACAAAAGACTGTCTTCTAAAGAAATGCGTGAAAACCAAATCAAAAAAGCTAAACAAAAATATCAAAACCGCAAAAGCTCGTTTAATATCATAAAAAAAGTATTTTATTATTCAAAAGAATATAGATTTTATCTGTATGCTGCTCTTTTTCTTGATATTATAAACACTCTTTGCATTGTATTTTTACCGGTTTTTATCGGAAAAAGTATCGACTGCATTATAGGTGTTGGAAATGTAAATTTTTCAGCTCTCTATAAAAATGTTGCAATAATCGCCGTTCTTTCGGTGATTTCGGGCGTTGTGGATTTCACTCAGCAACTATGCCTTGCAAAATTTAACTATAAGGGAACATTCAAAATCAGAGACTTGCTTTTTGAAAAATTTCAAAATCTCCCAATTAGCTATATCGACACAACATCTCACGGCGACCTTATTTCACGTATGATTAATGATATAGACATTATGACTGACGGCTTCCTAGAAAGCCTTGCTTCAACACTTTCAGGTATAACAACGATTATCGGAACTCTCGTAATGATGCTTTTGTTAAACTTTAAACTTTCGGCAATCATTATCGTATTAACTCCTCTTATTATTATTTTATCATTTATTATTGTTAAAAAATCAAAAAAATATGTCAAAAAAGAAGTCGAACTTCAGGGCGGACTCTCTGGATATCTCGAAGAGTATATTGGTGGCGAACGTATCGTTAAAGCATTCAATCACGAAGAGGAAAGTATCGACAATTTCAAAAAACTGAATGACGATTACAACAAAGTTTCAACAAAATCCATCTTTTATAGCACACTAACAAACCCAACCACAAGGTTTATCAATGGCTTGGTTTACGGAACCGTTGGTCTCTTTGGCTGTGTGCTGGCATTAAAAGGCGAACTTATGGTGGGCACAATCACAACATTCTTATCTTACGCAAACAGCTTTGGCCAACCATTTGCAAATATTAGCGAACAAATTTCTTCAATTCAGCAAGCCTTTGCTGCTGCAAACCGTGTATTTAATGTTCTTGATGAACGCAACGAGACTAGCGACGAACTTCAACCAGAGCTTTTGAACTGCACTGGCGAGGTGGAGATAAAGAATGTAAATTTCTCTTATGTCCCAAAAACAACACTTATTCAAAACTTAAACCTCTCAGTAAAACAGGGTCAAAAAGTGGCAATTGTTGGACCTACTGGTTGCGGAAAATCAACAATAATCAATCTTTTAATGCGTTTCTATGACGTTAACTCTGGATATATCACAGTTAGCGACACCCCAATAAAAGAGGTTACTCGTAGCAGTTTAAGGAATAAGTACGGTATGGTTCTTCAAGACACTTGGCTTTTCAACTCAACAATCCGTGAAAATATTGCTTACGGAAACCCAAATGCACCACTCGACGATATTATCGAAGCTGCAAAGCTTGCAGGCATCCACGAATATATTGAAAAACTACCAAAAAAATACGACACCGAAATTATCGAGGGCGGAAGCAACCTCTCTCAAGGCGAAAAGCAACTTATCTGTATTGCAAGGGTAATGCTTTTAAAGCCTCCTATGTTGATACTTGACGAAGCAACCAGCAATATCGACACAAGAACAGAAAAGAAAGTTCAAGACGCTTTCGATAAAATGATGAGTGGAAGAACCAGTTTTGTTGTTGCTCACAGGCTTTCAACAATAACTTCTGCAGATATTATTCTTGTTATGAATAAAGGTCAAATCATTGAGCAAGGTACACACTTAGAACTTTTGAAGAAAAAGGGATTCTATGCAAATCTTTACAACAGCCAGTTTGAAACATCTAACTAAAAACAACAAAAACACAAACAATCAAAACAAACACCCTATTAGCCCTAGGGTGTTTTTATTTTAACATATATTTTTTATAAATTTCACGTACCCCTGACAAAGGAAATTTCATTTTTTTGTTTATTTGGTTAAAAATAAATAAATTTTTTCTTCACGTGCGTTCTTATTCAATATTAAATATTTTAATTTATTATTATTAACAAGAAAAGTTTAAAAGTTAACAACTCT
>CAZFPH010000090.1:0-5215 GCA_964520955.1 uncultured Lachnospiraceae bacterium | reverse complement strand
GTTGTTTCTAAAATCATTAAATAGTTTTTAGGGCAAAATTTAAACGATTAACTTCGTTACTTCAAAAAATCCTAGACACTCATTATCGCAAGATAAATCGAGCCTAGGATTTTTTTTGTGCCTTGTTTCTCATTCGAATTTTGCCCAAGGTAAGCAGTATTAAATAAATATTATTAAAAGACAAATATTATTGAAAATTTGCGGTCATTGCACTAAAATAAAAATAGAGGTGAATTACGTTTGAAGGAATGTTTGATAATACTGGTGAAAAAATTAAAGTTCTAGCAAAAGTTATTTTTGTCTTAGGCATTATTTCAGCTGTTATATCTGGTATATATCTTATGACAGGTGGTGGAATTGCTGTTTTGTATGGATTTATGACAGTTATTGGTGGAGCACTGGGTTCTTGGATAGTATCAATATTTATTTATGGATTTGGTCAAATAATCACAAATACTGATTCAATTTCTAGCAATACTCGTAAAATTGAAAAGGAGGAAGAAGTCCAAGTCGCTGCTACTGAGCCAGATAAATATGGATTTATTGATGTTGAATGTCCTTCTTGCAAAGCAACTTTATCATATTCAAAGGATACGCTTACAAAAAAATCAAAAGTTGTTTGTCCAATGTGTGATGAAGAAATTGATGTTGATAAAATAAAAAAATAAAGTAAAAAACAACTCTGCAATTTGCAGGGTTGTTTTGTTTTGGACTGATTAGTCTTTTAGTGTTATATTAAAGAAATTTGGCAGAACAATATCAACACGCACCTTTCCGTGGATGTCACAATCAATTGAAATTTTGTCATCATCATCTAGCACCGCAGTTAGTTTTTTGAGCTCTTTATTCGAAAATTCTAGCACATAAAAACACACACTTATCGAGCCAGAATAATCGCTTGGTCTTGTGTGTGTCTTTATTTTTATATCTTGTTTTTTTAATATGTTTTTTACTTTTTGCAATTTTATATATTCGTTATTGTTGATTCTGCAAGATAACATTTGCGGTGGGTTGATTAAAAATTCACTAGCTTGCTTGATAAGGTTGTTTACTATTTCCTCATTTTTGTTAAGGTTTGCATAATTTGTGTTTTTATTATTGTTTGTGTTAAAATATTTTTTATTGTTATTTTTCATTTTTATTTCTCCTATGTTTTATTTTTGATATTTAGATGTTTTTTATTATTTGTTTTTTTTACATGGGCATATCCTCCTTTATAATTACTATGCGTTGGGTGTTAACCGTTATTGTCTTTACACGTATACCTTATATGTGTTGGGTGTACGGGTGTATTATTCCGTTCATTTGCTCCACACTTTATAGGTATTGGGTATGGGGTGTTGGTTGTTACGCACTATATAGGTATTGGGTGTACGGGGGTAGATATATAGGTATCTTAATTTCGATAATTTTTAGACTGATTGTTTTTAATATTTAAGTGACGAATTTTATTGTTAGTATTTACTTACTAGTGCATTTCTGCATAATATGTATGCATTTGCAAGATAGCCTAAAATTTGTTTAAAACGACTAAATTTTAAAAATTATTAGTTTAAAATTTTAAGATTTAGTCAAATTCTTTGTTTTTAGAAAAAAATACTGCTACAATTAAAACAGGAAAGTTTGGAGGGTAAGTTATGGCTGAACAAGTAACTGAAGGGCAAGGCAAGAAAGGTTTAGGTAGATGGGAAAAACCTATGAAGGTTCTTGCAAAAGTTGCAACAAAGGGGAAAGAGGCTCTTAAAGCAGGTTATTGCTTTGCTATTGGTGTAAGTTATGGACTAAGTGGCATGCCTGTCGATATGGAACAAATCAAGAGAGATACAGAAATTGAACTTTCAATAGCCAGACAGCATGTCGAATATCACACAATGATGGCAAAATTAAAAGTTCAGGCTGCATCAAAAGATCCTCAAGTGAAAGCTGCTGCTGAAAAACAACTTGCTTATGCAAAGGTTATAGATATTCTTGCGGATACTGGTCTTGAAATGTTGGGTGTTTCAGCATCAAGAATGATGATTTATAAACGAGACGTTCTTGTAAAACAAAAACTCGATGCCATAAAAAAGCCTGAACAAAAAACCACTAGAGCTCAAGAACTTAATGGTTTATTTGTGGAAGCTTCTCCAGAAGAAGAACAACTTAAAATTGCACTCACAGAAGCATTGAAAGGTCATGGTGGAATTGAGGGTGTTGATATTAAAGAAATTGTTGATTCGGTGCTTAGGACAAAGGTTTCTGAACTCACTGAAGGCATTGCAGAAAAGGCAAATGTTAGCTTTATTGGAAAGATGGTAAGTCAATCACTCTTCGGCACAACAAGTTTCGAAGCATCAGAAAAAAGATTGAAGAACGAAAAATACGCAAAAAACGTAGAGTTGTTCACACGTGACGCAGAGGCTTCTGAAGACTCTGTTAGAACGGTGGATAATCAAGTTGATTTGGCTGAACTTTATGTTAAATGTAAAAAAGAAAATAATATGGATGCGTTTTACGCTAAAGTGGAATCACTTTACACAGAAGCTTTTGCACTTAACAACCTTGAAGTTAATCCGCACTATAAGTCAAAAGTTGGAAAGCAAACAACACTAACTGAAAAAATTGCTCATGCAACAAACAATATTATTGAAAACTTAAGAAAAAAAGAAGTTGCTGTGCAGCAAGAGGCTTAAGGGGGACGTTATGAATTTAAATTTTGTTGGTCAAAAGGGTGATATACTTTTTCTTGAAAACGAAGAGGGCTATATTGTTTCAGGTCAAATTGAGTTTGAGGGCGAAAGTTATTTGCTTATCAAAAGAATAAAAGATACGCTTGCTGAAAATATGGATTCTAAAAATGCTGACGTAAGGTTTGTTAAAGAAATTGTAAATGGCAAGGAATATTTTCTTGAGCCAGTAATGGACGGTGAACTTTTAAAAGCTTTGATTTCAGAGGGTGTGAAATTAGTTAGCGATAAATAGCTAATATATATTATAAAAGGTTGTGTAAAATAAGTATTAAGGATACCGATAAGTACAAAGATTTTATAGCATTCATAAAAAAGAACGCAAAAAATATTATTCACAAGAAGAGTTTGACAAAATATTAAAAAGAGTAAATGCAAACTTTAGCGATGGTTATTTTGCTGAAGCTGATAGCAATGGAATTATTAGGGAAATGACAATTGAGGTCTTTTTGCTAGACACTGCATCTTCAGGTAATATTGAAAAAACTAAAACAGATTTGCTTTCATACACAGGGCTGGACGCAGTTCTGTGCAGAGAAAATATTGGTAATTCTTATTATGCAAAAGATTTGCAAGATGCTCTTGAAGAAAGCATAAGAAGAGATTATCCAAAAACCGGCTATTCGCCTGAGGAAATAGAAGAGATTGTTGCTGAAATGAAAGCAAAAGCCGAGGCGAATAAACAAGTTGGCACTGTTAAATTAGATGAAATGCAAGGTGCAAATCAATCAAACTAAAAAATCACCCAATAGGGTGATTTTTTTATTAACAATATTTATGAATAGAAGTTTAATAATTCTTTCGAAACAGAGGATTCAGGATAAACTATTTTTGGGGAATAAGGCACACAGTAAAAAACTGAATTTTCCTTAGTTGCACCTTTTTCCATTCCAAGTTTTGGTGCTAGGTAGATTTTGTCATAGTCGCAAACAGCTTCCATTGCAACATAGTCTACCTTTATGCCTTTTTTTGCTAAAACTAAAATTTTATGCAAAAATAAGTCTTCAACAGCCTTATGTAAGTTGTTTAAATCATATCCCGCAAGAAATGCTTCGCCTGCAGAAAATAGGCTGACACTTTTTTCATTAAAGTTGGAACACTGTGCCAGTTCAAGATTTAATAGAATTTTACCGCTATCTAAAAAGTCTAAAAAAACCTTTGGCTTAATCGGTATCCAGTATGAATAGCCAATAACTTTTTGCTCTGTTTGTTCAATCAGCACAAAACATATCTGACCAAAATTTTTAATAATGTTTTTAATTTGGGAGTTTTCGATAGAATATTCTTGATTGTAAAACTCTCTATCAAGTTTAAAACATTCTTCAATCATAGTATCTGTTATATCAGTGCCAGAGTAAGCTACAATAGTATCAAAGCCGTATTTTTCAAATTCTTTTTTAAAAATCATATTTCACCGAAATTATTCTCTTGTGTTTGAAGTCTTTTCATTTTGGATTGTTGCAATCTTTGAAGCATCAAGCAATGATTCTAACCTATCGCCAAGTTTATTATTTTCTTCCTTAGCAGATTCTTCCTCAGCTGGTTTTTCATCAGGCTCAGTAGTTTCTGGGTTTTTAGGTGATTCTTCTTTTGGAGTTTTAGATTTGTTTCTGCTAAACTTAGAATATCCAAGAAGTGTGGTGAAGAATTCATCACTTTCTTCCTTTGTCTCAAAAGCTTCACTATCAGCACTTGCAAGTGCCTCGATTGCTTCTTTTTTATCATTTGCTTCAATACCTTTCAACATTTTTGCAATATTAATAAAGAATCTTTTAAATTTTGCAACATTAACATTGCCTTCACTATCTACAATCCTTGAAAACATTCTTGATGATATATGAAGGTTTTTATTTCCTGCATTTCTGTTTTTTACACCTTTAAAATTATTTGAGCACAAAAGTTTCATATATCTTTTAAACTGTTTAAATTCTTCAGGTGCAAAATATTGACCTAATTGATTTTCAATGCTCTTTATGTTTGAATTGAACCAATCAAGTGCGGTTGCTTTTTCTGTAGCTACTTGAATGGTTTCTTGTTCTTTTACTTCTGTCATAATAGACCTCCAGATATTTTCTAATTTTAGTGTACATTATTTCTTTTTGTTAGCCTAATAAATTATTAGATTTTGTTAAAACCAATTTAATTTCTAGCAAATTTTTAGTCAAATTTCCATTTTAACTATAGCTTATTGACACTTTTTGTGATGTTTGTTAAAATTATCGTAATAATATGCGAGGTAAATATTTTGGAAGACCGTTTTGACATAAATGACTTGTTCTACACAAAAAGCTACAATGTTGGCGATGATGTTGTAACAATTGAGCAAACTGCAATATATATCGGTTCAGGTTCATCGATATCTGACGAAGATTGGATTAATATCGCAAGAGTGTTTGTGAACAGCGAAGAAATTTTTGATATAAGAGCTTTTAACTATGGTCCTCAAAGAATTAGTGATGAGCAAGCCTTAAAAAAGACAATTGAATATC
>CAZFPH010000089.1:0-5270 GCA_964520955.1 uncultured Lachnospiraceae bacterium | reverse complement strand
ACTGTTATGGGCGAAGGATTTTTTGAAATGTATGTTGAGGTTGAAAGATTGTCAGACGAGGTTGATATTTTGCCAGTGACAATTTCTGAAAGGTTAATAGAAGATTTTAAAATTGGCGACGAAATAGGAATTGTTGGTCAATTTAGAAGTTATAATAAAATGGAAGATAACAGAAGCAAACTTATGCTTACAATATTTGTAAAAGAACTAGTTAATCCAGACGAAATGACAGAAATTAACCAGATATATCTTGTTGGTTATATTTGTAAAGAACCAATATACCGTACAACACCATTTGGTAGAGAGATTTGTGATGTGTTGCTTGCTGTTAATAGAGCGTATAACAAAAGCGATTATTTACCTTGTATTGCTTGGGGCAGAAATGCTAGGTTTGTTCGTGACCTTGGCATTGGAGAAAAGTTAGAGGTTCAAGGAAGAATTCAGAGCAGAAAATATCAAAAGCGTATTGACGAGACAAATACTGAAACAAAGGTGGCTTACGAAATCTCACTTTCTAGTGTTATGCTTGTTGATGAGTCTATTTCAGAGTACCAAGAAGAGGTTGCTCATAAAGAAACAGCAAACGTTTTAAATGGAACACTATCTCCATCAGAAACCGCAATTTAGTAAAAAAATACTGCAAAAAGCAGTATTTTTTCTATGATTTATTAATTTTATTCAAATCTATCATAATATAAAAATTTTCTTTATGGTTTCCACGCAAAACTATTTTTTTATCATCATAAGCAATTGCTACAATATTGTTATAATCTAGCGTTATGTCTGAAATATCGCTAAAGTTGATAACCTTTTTATTTTTTCCATTTAATAGCTCAATTCTATCTGCAAAGACTGTGAGTTTGTAATCACTAACTGAATTAATCTTTCCTTTGTAATTACTCAAAACAATATCGACATTTGGGTAGGAAATTAATTCTTTAGTTGAAAAACTTCTTTTTCTAAGTTTTTCAAACATAAACGTTTCAATTTCATCAAAAGTATTAATTTTGTTTGATAGAACAATTGCACCATCTGGTGAAAACTCCAAGGCTGTGCCACATTCACGACATTTGAGGCAATTGAACTCTGAGTACATTGAAAATAAGTGACCACAATTTGGGCAAAGGTACATTATTGTTTCAAAGTTTTCAGCCCTGTTTTTTGACCTGATTATTGCAGGGTATTTCATTGCATAAGTGGTTGCTGAAGATGGCATATAGTGATTGATTAATATATTTCGCTCGTCAGCTGAAAGTTGCTTGAGTCTTCTGCTATCAACTGAGAATTGCTGAGTAAATTTGATTTCGTATCTTCTTGGTTCTTTTGACCATACAGGGTATGTGTAATAAGAGCCAATAATATTCAAGTACTTAATGTCAAATTTTGTTTCAAAAATAAATTCAGTAACAGCTTGTGGTAGTGGTGAACATCCACCGAATATTGAGTAAGTTTTTTCTGGAAAAATAACAACAGAAATAAAAGCGTCTTTTAGGGTGTGGAAACTTTGATTAAGTCTCTTTTTTTCGCTATCTGTAAGCGTGCCATTGTAAAGGTTTTGAATGACTTCGTCTTTGAGGAAAACGAAATCAGACGTAATCATTTTTGAAACGAAAACTTTATCAAAACGAGAACCTTTATTACAAATTATAAGGTATGGGTTAATAAGCTCAATGATGTTTCCAACAACGCCATATTTAAAAGCGTTGTAATTGCTTGCAATTTTGCCTGCAGGGTATTCGAAAAATTCTAAGTTAATAAACTTTGAAATATATTTTTTATCCATAAGATAATTATATACAAAATTTTGATTAATTCAAACAAATTGTTGTTAAATCAATTATTTTATTATATAATTAGCGTATATTACTTTTAAGGAGAATTTTATGGATTTATTTCAAAAATGCAAAGACTACACTTTAGCTGAAGAAGTTAAAGCTGCAGGTATATATCCATATTTCCATACACTTGAATCAAAACAAGACACAGTTGTTAATATGGAAGGTGGTAGAAAAATTATGATTGGCTCAAATAACTATCAGGGTCTTACAAGTGACCCAAGAGTTATAAAAGCTAGTATGGAAGCCACTGAAAAATACGGCACTGGCTGTTCAGGTTCAAGATTTTTAAACGGAACAACAACTCTTCATTTGGAACTAGAAAGAGATCTTGCTGAGTTTTTGGGCAAAGAAGATTGTGTTACTATGAGCACAGGTTTCCAAACAAATCTTGGCATCATTTCTGCAATTGCTGGAAGAAAGGACTATATTTTTAATGATAAGGAAAATCACGCTTCAATCTACGACGCTTGTCAGCTTTCTTATGCAAAAATGGTAAGATTTAATCACCTTGATTATGATGATTTGGAGAGGAAACTTCAAGAAGTTCCAGAAGATGCAGGTATTTTGATTGTTACTGATGGTATTTTCTCAATGACTGGTGATATTTGCGACCTTCCAAGACTTGTAGAAATCAAGAAAAAGTATGGTGCAAGGCTTATGGTTGACGATGCACATTGTTTCGGTGTTATTGGAAAAACTGGTGCAGGCACTGCTGAATACTTTGGACTCACTGACGAAGTTGATATTATTGCTGGAACATTCTCAAAGTCACTTGCTTCAATTGGTGGTTATTGTGCTTGTTCTCATCAAGTTGCTGAATTTATTAGACATAATTCAAGACCATTCATTTTTAGTGCTTCAATAACTCCAGGTGCACTTGCTGCAACACATGAGGCATTAAGAATTTTGAAATCTGAGCCTGAAAGAGTAACGAAACTCACAGAAACTGCTGAGTATATGAGAAAACTTTTGAGGGAAAGGGGAATTAAGTTTGCTGATAGCAAAGCTCCAATTATTGCACTATACACTTATGGTTTTGAGACAACATTTGAAGTTTGTAAGCGTCTTTTTGAAGAAGGTGTTTACGCAAACCCAGTTGTTCCACCAGCAACTCCTCCAGGACAAGGACTTATTAGAACAACATACACTGCAACACACAAAAAAGAAGAGCTAGAGGAAGCAGCAGATATCATTGCAAAAGTGTTTGCTGAATTTGATTTAATTGAAAAATAATAAAAGACTCACCAATCTGGTGAGTCTTTGTTTTGAATAAGTTTTGTGATATAGATGGAAAACTTAATCTTTCCAATCTTCGTTAATAAATTGGGTTAGTGCCATAATAAAGGCGTCACGTGTTAAATCAATTCTAGATATTTTCTTGTGGGTAAGGCTGTTAATACCGCCAACGCTTCTGCCGAGGTCCTTGGTTTTTTTGAGGTTGCTCATAACAGTTCCAAGGTCTGTTTTTATTATATCCTCAACAAATTTTTCAGGAACAGGGAAGCCTTGGCTTGTGCCCCAGCTCTCGTAGCCGTTTTTGTCTATCACGCAGGCGATATTTATAATGACCCATTTGCCGAGCAGGTTTGTAATGCCTGATTCAATACCGCAATAATAATCCGCTTGCAAACTGTTTGAAAGTGCGTAAGACCTAACCGCATTGGCTCTGTTTTTTGCTCCTAGATAAATGTCTTCATTAACAGGCTGGTCGCTAACACCTGATGCAACTTTTAAGCCGTCGACTTGAACCTTTTTGAAATAACTATCAAATGCCTGTTTTGTGCCCTTGATTTTTCCAGGGTTGGTTGAGCCAAGTAAAACTTTCATAAAATACTCCTAATTATTCTTCATCGTCATCTTCTTCGTCATCAAGACCAAGTGACTTATAAAAATCCTCAAGCGATGGGTCTCCACCAGTGGTGTCTATTTTGTCAATAGGGATTTCAATAAATCCTTTTTCATTTGTGTTGTATGCGTCAATGCAAGCTCCGCAATTATCGCAAATCTTGGTTGGGTCAATGTCACATCTATCACATTCACCGCAGTCGTCGCAAGGTGTTTCGCCGTCGAGTACGCAAATGCCATCTTTATCTCCGTGTATTGTTGTTTTCATCTTTTCTCCTTTTATAGACTAAGTATAACACATAATCCTCAAAAAACAATAGACATAAGTTTAAATATGTATAACTTGTTTGTCTTGAATATCTTTTGTTAAACTATCAGACTTTTGTAGTAATATAACAGAAATGATTTTGATAACCATAAAGAAAATTAATATTGCAGGGAGTGAATACTCAATAGGTAGCAACAAATAGAATGCAATGCCAATTGCATAAGAAATCATTTCACTAATTTTGCCAAATAAGCCGTAGACAAAACAATGCTCTTCTTTGTTTTCACATAAAATAGGGTATTTGATACTATCAAAAAGAGAAGCATTTTGTGCGTTTGAATAAGAAGCACCTGCTAATTGATTTATTATACTTTTTGAGTTTAACAAAAATCGGTAACCAACAAACGACTGCTATGCAGGCTATTGTTGAATATATGCCAAGTGAAAATTCACTTCCAATGCTCATATAGAGCATTATAGGAATAATGGTTTGAACCACGCCGGCTTCAGACATACGCTTCAATCCTTGGCAGAAATAAATATATTTCATATGTGGATACTCTTTTGTATCTTTCCAAAAACCTAATGGTCTAAATTTAAAGTCCGCTCCCATAGTCTTTAAACCAAAGCTTAAGATAAACATCAAAATCACAATCGCGATAAGCAGTGCAAAAATCCAAATGATGTCCGCAAATTCAAAAATAGAAGAAATAATTAAACTAAATGTTACTTTTACAAGTGTGTTCGCCACAACCTTAGCAGCAAGAAAGTTTCCACAATCGTTTTTATCTACGTGCTTCATTGTTGCGATTTCTTGAGTGCAGTAGAAACACATTTGGTACAAATACTTAAACGCATTTATAAATATAAGAGAAAATGCAAAAGCAGAGTTTACCACCATTGAAAGTATAATTAAAATAAGTGACATAATAAACGATGCTCGATAAATCCAAAGTGCCGTTTTTCCATTGATTATTTTAAAAAGAGGATAATATAACAAAACAGCAATAGCAATACCTGCCATGTAATAAGCAAAAATTAAAGCTATGTTTGTTGTGATTTCCTGCAAAATATAAACATTAAAAAACATTTCATAAAACAGCTCTAGTATGCAAATGCAGGATGAAATTGATATCATAATTTTCTTTTCTTTAGTCATGGGTGATAACTTCCTAAATTGTTATATTACTAATTTATCACAAATTATTATTTCAAACAATTAATTTAATTGTATTGACAATAAATTTTTGTTTGTGCTATAATCTATATGTTCTTAGGGGTGTAGTTCATCGGTAGAATAAGAGTCTCCAAAACTCCTG
>CAZFPH010000088.1:0-5295 GCA_964520955.1 uncultured Lachnospiraceae bacterium | reverse complement strand
GGAAGTTACAAACAAAGAAATAATCGAATTAGATGGTGATTTCTTTATCAAGCTTACAATTTCAGAAAGTAGTACTCCAGAAGCTCAAGCTATGGCTTATGCTACTGTTTATGCTGAGCAAACAGATAAATATTTGATTTTGAAATTAAAATTTAATGGCAAGTTTGATGATGACACAAGTGCAAAAATATATATTGAAGATATGTTTGGCGGAAGTGTCGACACAACAGAAAATACTATTGAACTTAATATAAGTGCATATCGTTTAGTTGTTGAACTTAACAATGAATACGCAACTGCAGTTATCACAGATTCTTCAAACAATATTATAACAATATCTGAAGAGGGTGTTGTTACTAGTGAAGATATTTATGATGTTGGAACATACACTCTTGTTATCACTGCAACTGATGGTGTAACAAAAGCAACTTATACAATTGTGGTAATTGATGAAGCTGTTCCAATGGTTTTAGTTGAAGTTGTTTATGGTAACACAACACTCACATTAAATATGGATTATGAAGCAGGCATACCTTCTGGTGACTTTGATTTTACTATGCCAAGTGACTATGAAATGATTGTAGTTGGTTATCTTGGAACATTTACTGATATTCCAGACACTTTAACATTAGATAGCATTTCTTCAATCTACACAGGAACAATGACTGATAATATTTCTAATCAAACATTCACAAATTTAACAAATGTTACACTTGAAGTTGGAACAATTGGAACTGACACAGTTCCTTGCGTGTCTTACAGAATCACATTTGTATTTGAGGGTGACACATTAATACTTAATGTTGTTTTGTATTTATCAGAAAAGCCTGAAATTGTATACCCAGTTAACATTCAAGTTGGCGAAGATTCTTATGACTTTAAATTAAATGTTTATAGCTATGATTTTGGTGACTTGGAAATGGGAGATTCTTATTGTTTTGCAATTACTGTTGATGAAGAAACTGCTGAAACTTTAACTAATATCACAATCACACTTGACGAAGTTTATAGTGACTACAGTTATATGGTGTTAATTGGTGATGCTTATGATACTTATGTTGAAACTGTTGAAGTTGGACATATTTTCAATTCAAACTTCATTGACGGGTTGCTTTCAGTAACAGAAAACAAACAAGCATTTAGAGTTACTAATGAAAACAATTTAACAATGACAATTCCTGTTACGTTTGCAGATGGTCTTGCTTACTTTGATATCGCTTGCGAAGGATTTATCGGTTATATCCCTCAAGATTATGAACACGATGTGTCATTTGTAAGAGTTTATATTGTTGTTGACGGCATTGGCGAAATCCCAAGTGACGATAATACGGGAACTGTAGTAAATCCAAACCCAACAGTTGATTTATCTACTGAAGAATTTTCATTCACATTTGGCGGGGAAACTTTAACAAAAGAAGATGCTTCTGTAATTGGAAACAGAGTAGTCTTATATTCGTCATTGAACCACGAAGATTTGTTGGAAAATGAAACAATAGTTAACAATTATTTAATGTTCACAAGCGTTTCATACACTGGAAATTATTATCTTATTGTAGAATTTTATAATGAAGAAGATGATATTTATGAATATTTAGACTTGGTTAGTGGAACTTTCAAGGGTGTTAGTATTTTAAATTACAATGAGTATGGACTAGCTGCTACAATTGAAGTATGGGAAACGATTTCTAATGAAAGATTGAATAGCGTTTATGATATATTAATTGTGTTTGCTGACAGCACACCCTATGTTCCAGAATCAATGGACGAGCCAGAGGTAAAAGTTACTGTTGTTTCAAATGATATCACATTCTCAAATGACGATGGAACACTTGTTTGGGACGAATACAATAATTATTTCTATGCAGTTCTTCCAGAAACTGTTATGCAAAATGGTAATTATGTAACAATCGATTCTTGTGTTATCACAAACCTTGATGGCAGTACAACTTCTTTGGTTTTAAAGGGTGTTCTTGATGGTGATAATAGTGGAAGCAGTGAAATACTTACATTTGATTCTTCAAAATCATTATATATGTATGCTTTTGGAAATAATGCTGTACAAGATGGTTGTGCAGGATATATTGAAGTTTTCGACGAAAATGAAAGTCTCCTTTATCGAATAGCCATTGTTTATAATTTAGATAATGATTCCAGCACTGGTGGAGATGATATCGCTATTGCAGTAATGTATGGAGAAACTGAATTAGACCTTTATACTGATTATACTGGTGATATTTTAGAATACGATGGTGGAGATGTAGGATATTTCTATGGCTATCTTGGTTCTGACGCATATACAGTTGGTGAAACAGTATTAACATTAGACGGATTGTATATTAATGGAGCTGATAGTGTTGTTGATGCTTTCAATTCTAGCAATGTTATCACACTAGATGAAGGTATTGCAGAGGGTGTTGAATTAACAATTGGCGAGCATAGCGAAATGAAGTGTGTAGCAATCAATATTGCTGATGCTACTTTATACTTGTATTTGGCAGACCCAGAATAAAAACCAAACAAAAAAGAGAGTGGAAACTCTCTTTTTTATTGCTTGAAATATAAAAATATTATTGAAGCTGTGGATCTGATTTTTCTTTGTTGAATTTTGTAATTACTGATAAAACTTGTTTTGCTTTGTCGTAAATTTGTTTGTCAATATAAGGCTTGATATCCTTTGCAAGGTTTAAAAGTTCGGTTTCGTGGTTAACAACTAAGTTTTTTGAAATTGAACTTGTTGGGTTGTTGTTTAAAACTTCACCAATATATTCTTCAAAATTTTCAGGTAGTATGTCAAGACTGATAATTCCACCAAGCAAACAGGCGAGGTCTTTCACGTCTTTTTCATATTTTTCTGCTTGTTTTGGTTTAGTTTGAAGGTGTAGAGATTCAGAAAGTTTGTGAAGCATTAAATCGATTGGGTTGACAATAAACACGGGATTGCTGTTTTCAAGTTCAATTACTGTCATATTGTGGCTGATGATATCTCTTTCGTCTGAAAGAATATCAAAATACATTGTTCCTCCAATTCTTGACCACGCAGGGCAGAGCTCAGTTGCAAGGTGACAATTTTCTTTTACTTTTGCAATGTTGTAATATTTGCCTTTATTAGTGAGGGCTGAATCGTTAACAGTAACAACGTCCACATCAATAGAAATTGGTCTGACTCCTTTTTTGAATGCGTTTTTTGCCTCTGGAGTTACTTTTACTTGTGGAGAGATAAAATTAATATCTCCATTTTTGTCTGCTTCAACAAATGCTATATTTTTTGCAGAAGAAAGCAGTAGCATTGCAAGTGAACCACTAAAATAGTATAAAATTTTGTTATCTTGAGATTTTTGTGGTATATGATTTGTTATATATGTTGCATACTCGGTTGCACCACTTATTATATCTTGTTTTCTCATATTACATTTCCTTAAAAATTGTATAATATTATTCTAATATAATAACTATTAATGTGTCAAATATAAATTTAGACGAAATTATCATAATTTATCTTGACAATAACACTGGATTATTGTATACTATGTAAAGTAAAAATGCTTTACAAGGATATATTGTTATGCAGATTGAAGAGTTAAATAGTTACACAAAACTTTTTGATACTTATGGCGTGTTGCTTTCAAAAAAACAATACGAGCTTATGGATAAGTTTTTAAACTTGGACCTCAGTGAAAGTGAACTTGCAGAATTTGAAAATTCGTCAAGGCAATCTGTTCACGATGCCATAACAAAAGCTAAAAAACAACTTCAGGAATATGAAAGAAAATGCAATTTTGTTTCATACAAAGAAGCAGTTGAGCGAAGGTTTGAAAACTTGAAAGCACTTTTATCTAAAGAAGAAATTGACAGTGAGCAAATAAAAAAGCTTATTGATGAGATTTAATTTTTAAGGAGAACTAACGTGGGGTTATTTGAAGGTTTAGGTGATAGACTAAATCACATATTTTCAAAATTAACAAAACGTGGCAAGCTTACTGAACTTGAAATTAAGCAGGCTATGCGTGAAGTTAGAATTGCACTTTTAGAAGCCGATGTTAACTTTGTTGTTGCAAAAGACTTCATTAATAAAGTTTCAGAAAAAGCTGTTGGTGAAGAAATTTTAAATAGTTTGTCACCAGGTCAACAAGTTATCAAGATTGTACGTGACGAACTTGTTAACTTGATGGGAGAATCTAATGCAAAGTTAGAAATTTCGTCATCACCACCAACCGTTATAATGATGTGTGGTTTGCAGGGTGCAGGAAAAACCACAATGTCTGGTAAACTTGGTTTTATGCTCAAAAAGCAGGGCAAGAAACCAATGCTTGTGGCTTGTGATATTTATAGACCTGCTGCTATTAATCAGCTTAAAATTGGTGCAGGAAACGCTGGTGTTGATTTTTTTGAAAAAGGAACAATCAGCCCAGTTAAAATTGCAAAACAGGCAATTGAGCAAGCAAGGCGTATGGGTAATGACGTCGTTATTATCGATACTGCAGGTCGTCTTCAAATCAATGAAGAATTAATGAAAGAACTTGAGCAAATTAAGGCTGAAGTTAAACCAACCGAAATCTTGCTTACAATTGACGCAATGACAGGTCAAGAATCGGTTAATGTTGCAAAAGAATTTAATGACAGGCTTGAGATTACTGGTGTAATTGTTACAAAACTTGATGGTGATACTCGTGGTGGTGTTGCACTTTCAGTTAAAGCAGTTACAGGCAAGCCAATCAAGTTCTGCGGAACGGGTGAAAAGATTGGTGATATTGAGCCTTTCTATCCAGACCGTATGGCTTCTAGAATTCTTGGTATGGGTGATGTTTTAACGTTGATTGACAGAGCCCAAGCAAGTGTCGACGAAGCCGAGATAAAAAAAGTTGAGGAAAATCTCAGAAAAAACACCTTCACTTTTGAAGATTTCTTAATTCAATTTGAGCAAATCGGAAAAATGGGAAATATTGCTGACCTTGTCAGTATGATACCGGGTGCTGGGTCAAAGTTTAAAGTTGGTGATATTGATGAAAACAAAATCAAGAAATACAAAGCAATTATACAATCAATGACCAAGCGTGAAAGACTTAACCCAGACCTAATCAAAGCAAGCAATAAAAAACGTATTGCTGAAGGAAGTGCAACAACTATTCAAGAGGTTAATTCACTTATGAAACAGTATGAACAGACCAAGCAAATGATTAAGGGAATGAATAGTGGAAAACTTCAAAAAATGTTCGGTAAGAACTTTAAATTCTAGCTCATAACAGCTTTAGGCTGTGATGATAAATAAAAAACAATCGGAGGAAAATAAAAATGGCA
>CAZFPH010000087.1:0-5332 GCA_964520955.1 uncultured Lachnospiraceae bacterium | reverse complement strand
AATCAATTGCATAGCCCTTAACTTTGAGCATTTCAGCTATATCATTTTTATATTTATCTTCAACGTTGTCAATCACTCCAACTTCATAACCCTTGAGGTTTACAACCGACATCGTTTTTATATAATCTTCACAGATTTTTTGCTGCTGAACTTTAAATTGATTTATCTTTAATAAAATTTCATTATCAAATAACCTCAAATTATATTTCAATTTATTGTACATCACTTCAACATAATTTTGTAGCCCAAGCAGCATAAAAACAATGTTTAAATCGTTAGCTGTTTCGTTATTATAAATTGTTTTCCATTCCCAAGTGTCGTACTGTCTTGTAAGTTCCACAAATAAGTCCATTATTTCGTTTGAAGATAAATAGTTATTGTTTAATAAGTAATTATAAAAAAGACTTGTTCCTGAACACTTTCCTTTTTCATTCTGCACAACAATTTTAGAAAAAGAATAATTTGCATTCCCCTCGTCAATTTCAGATTTGTGGTGGTCCAAAATTTGAGTTTGGTTTTTCAAAACAGTATCATTTTCAAAATAATCAATAAGTGGCTTTTTGATGCACAAATCTGTCACATAAATTTTATCGTAATTATAAATTGAACCATCATCAATAAATCTTTGAATTTGTTGATTAATTTCAAATGTATCTGAATACACAATCTCAATATCTTTAAATGCTAATTTCCCAAGAACAGCACAGCCCATTCCGTCAATATCAATTTTATGTGTAAAAAGCAAAACTTTCATAAACTGAATCTTCCTTGTTGTATTTAATCAAATAAATCTTCGTTAAGCAACGGAACAATATCTATTGCTGGTTCTTCGTAAGGGTGAACATTTTTAAGAGTAGCAATCACAATTTTGACATCTCTAACATCGCAAATAAACTCAAGTTTAACTTCATTAACGCACTCCAAATTTCCATTTGTTCCAATGTGTGGATTTGCTCTATCATTTGGAATAAACGTTCCAACGCCATTAACCATATAACTGCAATAAGTGTAATTTCCAATAACTCCCGCACCAACCTCGCAGACTGCGTTTCTAATTTTTTCTTCTTCACCCTCTGGGGCAGTGACAAAAATTTTAACTTTATCAAACTCTAAATTCATAAAATATTCCTCGTGACAAGTTAATTATATCAAAACACAAACCTATTATCAAAAGAATTATTATGGTAATTTTATCTATAAAAAATAGAACTAAACAGTTCCATTTTTCATTGCTTCTTTCATCAAAACTTGTATCCCTTTATATGTAACATCTTTTTGTGACAAACCATACTTGGAAACAAAATTATAAATAACCTCAATGTCTAAGTTATTATCTTTAAGTTCTACTTCTAAAAGTTCGCCAAGCCCTTTAACTGAATCAAAATCAAACTCAAGATTATCAAGCACATAAGTTGTTCTCGTTTTATCAATCACCATTTGAATAGTAAAACCTAAAGCAAAAAGGATTTTTTCCATTTCTTCCTTGCTTTCAATTTTTGTTTCATACTCATCACAGTAAACAGGGTTTGCCTCTCGATGAATCTTTTTGTATGCAAGCATCGAGCCTTTACTATCTTCTCGAATTCGCACACACTCCATCGTTTCGCCATTGATTTCAAATTCCCTAAAATCAGGTATATAATACGTATCAATTAATCGTTTTTCGGTAATTTTTCTGGTTTTTTCACCTAAATCGTGGATAATTTGCGTTTTTATTGTATCTGAAATAACAAACTTTAATTCCACTTCTTTATTTCTCATAACACACTCCTCATTTAACATTTCTTTGTTTATGCAATATATTTATTAGTACATACACACCCACAAGCAAAATTATTGAACCAATGAGTATGCCATACATCGTGCCCATACTCACCTTTTCTCCAAAACAATATATATTGCAGTCAACAGCATCTTTTAAACTATCAACAACATTTTCTGGAACACCCAAATTTTCAAGTTCAGCAATCGCTCCACCCATTGTATGATTTCTAAGTAGCGACGTTCCATAAGTTCCCGGCAAAAAACTTACTACATTTCTAAGCCCTTCACTAAAGTTTGAAATTGGCATATATGCCCCACAAATAAAACCATAGCAAGAACTTACAATTGAACCAACAGCAGATATCTGCCCTTGAGAAGATAAGAAATGGTTTATTATTGATGAAAGTGCAGTTCCAAACATAACAAGCATAAATATATCCAAAAGAATTAAAAGTATATCAGTAAAATTTAAGAACCAACCAACACAAGCAACATAAATCACACAACAAACAAATGCAAATACACAAATTGCAAATGTTGAAATAAATGTAGAAACGTAATAACTAAGTGCAAGTTGAGATTTTTTTACAGGAGTGATTAAAAAATCATTCTTTGCCCCTGTAATTTTATCTTGAACCATTAACATATTTGAACAAAACGCAATTGTTATGCAACAAACAGATAATAGCGATGAAAATAACTGTCCTCCAACGAGTCCATCAATCACATCATCAGGTATATCCATATATTCCATAGGAAGCCCTGCTTCAAAACTTGTTCTATACAAATTACCCAAAAATGTTATATACAACACAAGAAGTATAAGTGGTGTGATTAAGGAAACAAAAAATAATCCCTTATCTCTAAAAAATAATTTCGAGTTTCTCTTAACTAAATTTCCAAAAGTTTTCAATTATCCTCACCTCCTGTTAAGTTTTTACCAGTTACCGACAAAAACACATCGTCCATTTTTCCTTTCATAACTTCATAATCAACAAACAAATCTGGGTTTTTTATAATTAAGTTTGTCGCCTCATTTGTTGAACTAACCTTTAACTTGAAACTAGTTCCAACCTTTTCATATTTTATATTAAGCTTTTTAACTTGTCTTTCCTCAGTGTTGTGAAGATAAATAAAATCCCCTGTGTATTTATTTTTTAGTTCAAGCGGTGTCCCTTGTGCAGAAATCTTTCCACTATCCAAAATCACAACATAATCCGCATCTGTCGCCTCCTCCATATAATGAGTTGTCAAAAACACCGTAACACCATCATTTTTTCTAAGTGTATTGATTACATTCCAAACAGTCTTTCTTGTTTGTGGGTCAAGACCCGTTGTTGGCTCATCTAAAATCAAAATTTGAGGATTATGTAAAAGTGCCCTAGCGATATCAACTCTTCTTTTTTGACCGCCAGAAAGTTTTGAAAATGTTTTGTTCAATATTTCACCTAAGTCAAGCAGTTTCGATAGTTCAGCAAGCCTTGCATCAAAATCCTTTCCGTGAATATTGTAAAGTGAAGCTCTTGACTTTAAATTATCCTTAACTGAAAGAGATTTATCCAAAACAGATGTTTGATAAACCACTCCAAGTTTTGTGATACACCCAGTTAAATCATCATCAATACTAACTCCATCAATAAAAATCTCACCTGAATTTTTTTGTAAGTTTCCACAAATCATATTAATTGTTGTAGATTTACCCGCCCCATTAAGTCCTAAAAATGCGAACAGTTCTCCTTTGTTAACCTTAAAAGAAATATCATCAACCGCAGTAAAATCACCAAAATTTTTAACCAAATTTTTAATTACTATCATATTAATTATCCTTTTGTGCATCAAAAATAGCTTGAGCAAATTTTAAATAATCCTCATTCTTCGCAATCGCAATACCTTTATTTATATCACCAAACAATAGTAAAGTTTCCCCATTTTTAATATTAAAAATTTCTCTTGCTTCTTTTGGTATAACAATCTGCCCTTTGTCACCAACTTTTGCTGTCCAAATATACTTTCCCTCTTCCATAATTTTTCCAACCTTGCCAACTTTTCTTACTTTTCTCACCATAAATATATCACAACTCAATTATATATTACAACAAAAAAGAGTATAGTTTTAATTTTCTATACTCTTTTTTATTAATTTATTTCAAAGAATTCTTGTATTAACCTCTGTTTTTTATCTGCGTGCAATTAGTGTTTTACTACAATTTATACACACAAATTAAACGAATTAATTTGATTTTGCTGTTGGAACTCCATTAACAAGTTCCCACTCATCTGCCACATACACAATAGTATAATTTCCTAATGGATTACTTACAGAATTTGCAATAATTGTATCCCATTGTGATTGACTACCCATAAAGAAAATCTTAAGTTCACTAAAATTCTCGTGACTATAATAAGCGTCCCAAGAAGACAATCCACTGGATTCTATTTCTGTAATAGTAGCTGGAAGTATGATTTTTGCACCATCTCTGCTATAAAATGCATACTCATCAACTTTTGTGTAGTTCTCAGGCAAAACTACAGTTCCTTTAAAGCCAAGAAAATAAAAATTGCCAATAAATTCTAGTTGCGAACCCTCCTCAAATTTAATAACTGCTTGTACATTTTTAAATGTTCCACTCTCAAGATTTAAAGAATAATCACAGGTTAACCTCTTAACAGATGCTGGAATTTCTAGTGCTAATAATGATGAGCATTCATAAAATATATTTCCAGGTAATTCTTCAATTTCAATACCATCTTCAAATGTAAATGAAATTAAATTTTCACAACGCATAAACGCACATTGACCAATACTTGTTACAGTTTTTGGTATTGTAAGACTTACTCCATTATAACCTCTAAAAGCATTTTCTCCAATGGCTGTGATAGTTGGATTAGTAAATTCAATTTCACTAGTTCTTCCATTAAATGCATAACCACCAATATTTGTAATAGTGCTTGGAATTATTATTTTTGTAACTGGATCAGAACCGCTTCCTGTCTTTTCAAATGCCCTTGTTCCAATAGAAACAACAGACTTACCCTGATAAGTTTGTGGAATTGTGATTACAGAATCGGTACACGTACCCACACCAGTAACAGTCCAAGAATTTTGGTTGCTGTTATAGTATTGATAAGTTAGTCCTTCACTTCCACTTATTGGTTCTGTTTTTCCGCAAGCTGTACATTCTCCATTTTCATACGTATGACTTCCAATATCTACTTTTTCACTACACTCAGAGCAAACTTTCCAGTGTTCAGAATCATCAATTTGCCAATCACCCAAAGTATGCTTATGTTCTCCACAACCAACAAAAAGCAACATACAAATCGCAAACATTCCAACAAAACTTATAATTTTGCTAAATTTTTTCATACCATTCTCCTTTTATTATTTAATTTCTTTGACATTATCTTTTTTCTATCATCTTTTCGATAATGTGAATGCTACACTTATAATACCATTTGAAAACCTTTTTGTAAAATAATATCCAATAATTTCTTGCTTTATGTCACAAAAATCATACAATAAAAATTCCACTATCAAAGTGGAATTTTACCTTTCACTAGCTTACAT
>CAZFPH010000086.1:0-5342 GCA_964520955.1 uncultured Lachnospiraceae bacterium | reverse complement strand
AAAGAAATATATTTTCAAACTGGAGATGCTCTTTTGAATAACTTGGAGAAAATTAAACAACATCAAGTGCCAGATGACTTAAAAAGCTTGCTTGGTGACAAAGATTATGATAAATTTATAAAGCGTCTTAGTTATGGATATGGGGCACTTGTTTATTATAATCAAATCCGTGCTCGTGACAGAGTGATGGGTGATGAAGATTAATATATTTGTTCTAGTTAATAACAAAATTAAGTGTAATAGAACATTGAGTTAATAAAAACAGAGAGCAATAGGATATCTGTTTTTTCATTTAGATATTTGTAAAAGTTTTGGTGTATATATTGAGGGGTATTAGTTTATTTTATTATGATAGGTAACAACATTGATGCAACTTATATGCCTGAAGATATTTTAAATTTGTAATTTGATAAAAAAGGTCAAAATTTGGAAAAATTTGCTAAATTTTTAGTGTTTGTAAATGCTGAAAGTATCGGTGTTGATAGCAATTTTCAAGGTTTGAAGCCCACCAAAAGTCGAACGAAAGTTCGATTTTTTTTATGTCAAAGGCTTATGATAACATAGGTCTTTTTTTATTTGGTTGTTTTTGTTTTGGGTATTGAAAATAGACAATTTGTTTGATATAATCTTTATACTAAAGAGGTTAAGTATGAAACAAATTAGTGAAAGAATTTTAGATAAAAAATGTTTTATTTTTGATATCGACGGAACTCTTGTTGATAGTATGGGAATGTGGAATTTGGTTGACCAAACGGCAATTTTTAATGCTTCTGGTCAAATGGTTGAAGCAGAAGAAATTAAGGCACTTAGAGATAGTGTCCTTTATGCTGAAAATAATTTGGAAGGAAATATTTATGATATATTTTATGCGGAGGTGATTGAGCAATACGGACTTGGAATTTCTGTAGAAGAATATAAAAAGGCAAGGCATAATTACGCTGAGTATATTTCAACTCACGAACTTGATTTTAAGCCTGGTGCAGGTGAGTTTTTGCAAATAATAAAAATGCTCGGCAAAAAAATAGGAATTGCAACAACTACAACACAAAGGCAACTTGATATTTATAGCGAACAGAATGTAAAAATGAAAACTCAAGCACCTCTTAAAAAACTTGCAAATGTTATCATTGCTTGTGAAGATGTTACACGTAAAAAACCAGACCCAGAGGCTTATCTTAAGTCAGTTGAAAGGCTTGGTGCAAGAAAACAGGATTGTATAGTTTTTGAAGATAGTTTGTCTGGTGCAATATCAGCAAAAGAGGCTGGTCTTGAGGTTGTTGTTGTTTATGATGAATCAGCAAAAGGTGAGCAACATTATCTTGATCAGATAGCAGATTATAAGATTGAATCTTTTGACGAAATAATTAAAGCTTTAGGGCTTGAAATGTTGCAAGAACAAATTCAAAAGCAATAGAAAACCTATAAGAAATTTGCAGAAGCTTTTTGAAAAAATTATAGTAGATTGATATGAAGTGTGAATGTTTTTTATGTATATGGTTTTTAATTGATTTTTACTACAGTTTTAATTATTATTGAAATGTGTTATACGATAGTTTTTTGGGGCGAGGTAAAGATGAAACCAAAATTGTTTGATGGTAAAATCAAAAAAAAAGATGTTTTTTTTAATGTATGCGTGGCAATATCTTTTGTTTTGCTTTGCGTGTCTCTTTATTGCTGTTTTTTTAATTCGATTATTGGGGATGAACTATACTCAATTTATATGGCAAAAACGTCTTACGTTGATATCATTATCAATACAATTCTAGATGTGCACCCACCATTGTTTTATTTTATACTCAAGTTTTTTACAGAATTATTTACAACAATATTTCCTTTTACTAATGTGGTAATTTTATCAAAATTAATTAGTTTTGCTTCAATTGTAATATTGTTTTACTTTTTGGTTTTTAAGTTTTCAAAGATTGTTAAAAAAGAAGTAATTGGAATTTGTTTGTTAATGCTCTTTTGCTTTGGTGTTTTTAATGAATACACTATAACAATTAGAATGTATGGATATTCAATGCTTTTTGTTACAGTTGCATTGTATTATGCAATAAAAATAATAAAAGACAATTCAAAGCGTGATTTGAAAATGTTTGTATTGTTTTTTGAACTATCAGCACTTTCGCATTATTTTGCATTGATTGCAGTTGTTGGAATTTTGCTACTTATAATGCTATATTCAGTGTTTTTTGAACGCAAAAACTTTTGGCTTTACTATAAATATGCACTATACTGCGTTATCTTTTATGTTCCTTGGCTGGTAATCCTTTGCTGTCAGTTTGCTTATCTATCAAGTTACGGATATTGGATACCAACGCTTTCAAGTGGCTCTGTGTATGATATTTTTTATTATGTATTTTCAATTAAGCTGGTTGATGGATTGAATAACAAAGTTTGCACGATGCTTTTGATAGCTGTTTATCTTGTTGTGTTAATTATTAATTTATTAAACAAAAAGATTAGCCGAGTAGAAAAGTTTACAGCAGTTTCTGGATTGTTCACGGTGTTTTTTGTGATAGCAGTCGGTTTGTGTATTTCATTAATAACACCAATATTTATATCTAGATATTGTTTGCCAAGTCTTTTCGTTACATATTTTTCTATAATTTATAATTTTTATTTACTATTTAATTACAGCATTATTCCGTTTGTTGTTAAAAAGATAAAAAATATTTACAAGTATGTACTTGTGGCTTGCTCTGTAGTTTTTATATGTTTAATTTCAATTTATGGAATTTTTAATGTGATTAAAGTTATTAAGCACGAGGCTTATTTGAATAAATATTATACAAAAATCGAAAGCCAGATTGCGGATTTTGATGAAAAAATTATTATTGCTGACCACGGTTCAGTGCAACACCCATTCGAATACCAGTTTGGAGTCACTGTGAGTGGACTTGCTGGTTGCGATGTGTCTTGGTGGCAAAATGTGACAGGTGTTAACCATAAAGTATATTCAGTTAGTGACATAAAAAATTTACTAGATGATGGCGAGGAAGTTTTGCTTTTACTGGGTAAAACTAGTATTGATAAATACTTTGCTGACGGAATAAGTTATGAACTAATCGACACAATTTATATGGAAAATTTTGGATATAGTGTTGGAAAGGTAAATATTTACAAAGCAAAACTTATGTAAAATTTATTATCAAACACGAAATTACTAAATTTGATGAAATATGTATTAATACAGTTATGGAAAAATTATAGAGGGGTTTATGAACAGAATTTATTGTGCGATTGGAAAGATTACGGAAGTGACTCAGTTTATTGAGGTTTGTCTTGGAGAAATATGCGAGACTAGTGAAATAATAAAAGAGTTTGGCAGGCATAAAGGTATGACTGCTGACGATTATGAGCAAGCTAAAAGCGATGCACTTTACTTAAAAGAAAAGATGCAAACAATGACTTTTGGAAATCTCATTAGTGTTATTTATGAATCAAAGAGTTTAAGTTATGATGAAATTAATGAACTTAAGGCACTCCTTGAAAAGAGAAATTATTTTACACACGAATATTTTAAGTATACGAGTTTTGAAAATGCTGGTGAGGCATACATTTTAGAAGAGTTTGAGGCGTTGAAAGAGTATTTATCCAAGCTTAAAAAGATGAATAACAGACTTTTCTTAATATTAAACAATAACAAAAATCGAATAGATTATTTGTTAAAGACTAATAAAATAATTTAATATTCGGATAAGTATACAAAATCTATCTGCATTGAATTCTTGGAGAAATTATGAAAAATAAAGTTATAAAACTAAAAAATGGCGGGACACTGATTTATTCACATTCTAAACTTAATAATTGCTCAGCTGTTGAGGTGGGCTTTACTGTTGGTGCTCATAATGACAAAAAGTTAGGAACAGCTCATTTTTTGGAACACACACTCTTCAAAAAAACAACATCAAGAAGTAATGCTGAGGTTGAAAGAGATAGAAATAAAATTGCTTTTTTGAATGCTAGTACAGGAATGGATTATCTTGTTGTGAAGTTTTTTAGAACCAACAAACTTATCGACAAAACTATGGAGTTTGCTAGCGATGTTTTGCTTAATTCTGTTTTAGACGACGAATATATGGAACCTGAAAAAGGCGTAATTAAAGAAGAGCTTAAAATGTGCTTAGATGATGAATCTAGAGATGTTTATTTAAAAAACTACAAGCAAGCAATTTCAAAACCAAAGTTTTCATCTGACATTGTTGGAAAAACTGAAGAAAATATTGATTCTATTAAGTTTTCGGATATTAAAAATTTTAAGAAAAAACACTTCGTTGGAAATAATTTTATTTGCTCAGTTGTAACCAATTTATCGCTTGCAAAAATAAAAAAACTAGTAAAGAAGCACTTTGCAGACAAGATACCTTATAACTCTAATTACAAAAAGTTAGAGTCTTACTATGACACGACTGATATTGATAAAAAATCAAGTTTGAAGATAGTTAAAAAAGACCAAGAAAAGGCGACTGTATTATTGTCTATAAAAATAGACGCTAATGAAATGGATATATTTGCAAAAAATTACAACTACACATTTCTTTCAAGATATTTATCTGGTTCTCAGGGTGAACTATTTTTAAAACTTAGAAATAGTGGACTGATTTACAGGCTGGGTGCTGATATTTCCAGCTTCAAAAATCGCTCATTATTCAATATCGTGTTTGAAACCTCAAAAGAGAAGATTAAACCAACACTTGAGATAATATCGGCAGAAATTAAGAATGTTTTAACAGAAGATATTTCGTATGAACTTATTGAAGAATACAAAAAAAATCTCGAATATTACGCTGATGAAAAAATGCCTGCAAGAATGTCCTCGGTTTGTCACGGACACCTGATGGATTATATGTGTTTTGGAAAACTTTTTAATCTTACAAAAAAGCAAAAGAAGGAACTTAGAGAAGGTGTTAACGCTGAGGGAATTAAAAAGGTTGCAAACTTTATTTTTAATAAAAATAACGAAATTTTTGTAACAGTGCTTGGAAATGCAACTAAGAAGAATATTCCAGATATCGAATATTTTAAAAAGAATTTTTTAGTTTCGGAGTAAAACTATGAAAAAAGAAGAACTTATTGAAAGATTTAACAAACTTGAACAGGAAATTTTAAGGCTTATTAATTTACCTGAGATTAATTTAGATGAACTTGAAAAAAAACAGTCCATTAAGTCGGTAATAAAAAAACATATTGTTGCTGTTGAAAAGGCAAAGACTTTGTTTGAAGAGTATGAAACCATAGCTGAGCAAATTGAGAATTTTGATAAACCTAAAAAGACTGCAAAAAAAGATAAGCCAGCTGATAAAACCAGTGATAGTGAGCAAGACCGCAAATTAGAAAAA
>CAZFPH010000085.1:0-5384 GCA_964520955.1 uncultured Lachnospiraceae bacterium | reverse complement strand
TAACGTCTTGTCTTCGGCAATCTTCAAAGTCAACGTCAAAGTCAGGAGCAGATACACGATCTGGATTCAAAAATCTTTCAAAGAATAAGCCAAATCTAAGTGGGTCAAGTTGTGTTATATCAAGCAAATATGCAATAACAGAACCAGCACCAGAACCACGTCCAGGACCAACTGAAATCCCCATTCTTCTTGCAGCGTGAATATAATCCCAAACAATAAGGTAATATTCAATGAAACCCATTCTTGAGATAACGCCAATTTCGTATTCAATTCTGTCGTGAAGCTCTGGGAACATTTCACCATACTTTCTCTTTACGCCATCATCAATAAGTTTTCTAATAAACGTCATTGGGTCATCGCCATTTTCTGGCACGTATCTTGGGAACAAGTAATGACCATACTCAAAGTTATAATTACACTTGTCCATAATTTCAAGAGAATTTGCAAGACTTTCTTCCTCAAAAAGCTTTTGCATTTCTTCATAAGTCTTGAAGTAAAACTCATCGGTGTCAAACTTCATTCTGTCTGGATCGTCGATAGTTTTACGCATATTAACGCACATCAAGATATCTTGAGCAACAGAATCTTCTCTTTCAAGATAATGTACATCGTTAGTTGCAACTGTTTTAACACCAATCTTTTTTGCCAAAGCATAAAGTTTTGGAAGCACGTATTTTTCCTCTTTTAAGCCGTGGTCCTGAACTTCAATATAAAAGTCCCCTGGTGCAAACATATCTCTGAGTCTTATTGCATCTTTCTCTGCTTCGTCATCTTCATTATTGAGCAAAAATTGAGGCACAGTACCAGCAATGCAGGCAGATAAACAAATAAGTCCTTCGCTATACTCAGCGAGTGTTTTGTAATCTATTCTTGGTTTAAAGTAAAAGCCATCACGGAACGCAATAGCATTTAGCTTTGCAATATTTTTATATCCCTGCTCATTTTTTACAAGCAATATCAAGTGATTAAGTTTTTCTCTGCCCTCTTTTTTGTGCAAATCCTTGCAAACGTAAAACTCGCAACCAAGAATTGGTTTCACAATAGGCTTTCCGTGCCTGTAATAATAATCCTCGTCAAGCGAAACGCAGGCGTCAAAAAACGTAACCGCTCCATACATATTGCCGTGGTCGGTAACAGCAACCGCACGCATACCAAGCTCCTTTGCTTTCTTTACGAGTGTATCAATTCTCGTTGCACCATCAAGGAGCGAGTATTCTGAGTGCACGTGCAAATGAATAAAGTTCTTTTCATCAATAAACGTACGCATTGGCTTTCTTGGTCTGGTTATAGACTTTTTATGCGTGATAACAGGCACAAGTTTTACCTTTTTGCCCTCTTTAACATCTTCAAACCTAAAGCCTTTTTTGTAGTCATATAATAGCGGTGAGTACTTACTAGTCATCATTTTCTCCTAATTCTTCAGCCATTTTTATTATTTTATCAAATCTTTGTGCAAGAGCCCCCTTGCTAACTTTTACCTCCATAAGTGACAACAAATCCTTGAGTGAAGCTTCAGGGTTTCCAAGTCTGAGCAAAGCCGCTTCACTGAGTGTATCTGGTAAATTTTCAAGACCTATTGTGTTTTGGATAATCTCTATAGCCTTAAGCTGTTTGAGTGCTGCATTAACAGTTTTGTCAATATTTGCGGAAATGCAGTTAATTTGCCTGTTTGTATTGTTGCTAACATCACGGCTAACCCTTTGATTAAGCAAATCCAAAACAACTTTATTTGCACCAAAAAGAGTCAAAACATCACAAATTGTATCACTATTTTTGAGGTATACAACATAAGTTTCATTTCTTTCAACAATCTTTGGAAATATATCAAAATTTGAAAGCATTTCAGCAATAAGGTCCGCCTGCTCTTTAATAGTCATATCAATTTCAAAATGATATCCATACTTTTTTGAGCCCTGAGTATCTGATGGAACACTCAAACTACCTGCTCCCAAAAACACACCTGTTAAAAATGCAATCATTGTATCTTTATTTTGAAGATAAGACTTATCACAAAGTGCCGAAATATCCAAACTGCCATCGGCATCATAAGAAACTATGCCAAGTTCTTTCAGCACCCTCTCATTATTCATGTCATCAACAAAAAGTTCAAACCTTTCTTTGTTTTTAAAGCTTTTTACAACCTTTACGATATCGACCTCAATGCCCTCAAACAAAATTTGAAGTTTGTTCTTTGCAAACATGGCAACATCTTCAAGTTCATTAGACACAACAAAAGAAAGTTTGCCGTCAGAAATAATCAAACTTCCAGATGCCAAAAATAAACCCTGAATCAAGGCTTTAATTTCTTTTTTATGAGGATTTTTCTTGATAATTTCTTGCTTTACTTTTTTTGAAACGGTCATAATTTCACCTTAGTTACGCTTATTATAATATTTTTGCAAACTTTGTTCAATAAAAAAATGCCAAAAATTTTGACATTTTCTTTTTACTATTCATCTGTCTTTGAAGATTTGTGGCTTTCCGCAGTGCCAACAATACCACCTGCACCCATAAAACCACCAAAACTCTTACGTTTTTTGACTGGTGCTTCATTTGTTTTTTGTTCTTCCGCCTGTGTTTCTTCAGGTTTGGCTGACGCTTTTACCTTTTCTTCTTTAATCTCGCTAATAATGCTGTTAAACGACCCCAAGTTGTTGCTTCTTGTTGTATCAACAATCTTTACAGGTTCTGGCTCTGGTTCAATCGTGACCTCTTCTTGTGACATCTCTTCTGCCACATCAGAAACCTCTTCTTTTTTCTCAGAAGGTTCTTGATTGTGGTGAAAATCTTTTAAAACATCGCTTATTGGATTATCATTAACCTCTTCTGACACAGTTTCAAGTGATGACTCCCTTTCCATTCTTTCTAGTTTTGCAATATACTCTTTCGCCCTTTCAATAATACCATCATCTTCAACGAAGTTTACACTTTTTACAAAATCGCTTTGCTCAGGGTTTTCATCTAATTCTTCCACAGTTCTTTCTTTGTATTCAATACCCTTTTCTTCAGCAATAGCTTTGAGTGCTTTTTCCATTTCATCAGACAAGGACTCTGTAAACTCTGTCTTTTTCTTATATTCGTTTGCTTCTATTTTTTCTTGCTTTTCAGCTTGTTTTTGTTTGTAAATGCTATAGTAATAATCCGCCTCTCTGTGTTCTTCAGATTTTTCATCTTGCTCAAATTCAACGTTTACCACATACTCAGTTGGAATTTCATATTTTTTAATGATATCAAACGCATTGTCAACTTTGCCAACATCATCTCTGTTATGGGCATCAGACGAAACAACAAACAAACAGCCACTTGCAACAAGTTCATCAACTTGTTCTTTTGTCCATTTTGTGTGGCGGTTATTGATTTCCACCAAAACATTATTATCACGGCATGCACAGCCAATTTCATATAAATCAGTTTTCAAAACTGAATCTAGGTGTGAAACGATTGTAACAGGATAGCTATTAATTGCATTAACAAATGCCCTTGTGCATCTTTTTCTCGCCTCTTCAGACTTGCTAACATTGCCAAAATAGCCTGCAAAATTGGTCTTTATCATTCTGTGATAGCCAATTACTAATACATCAAGCATCGCAAGGGTCTCATTGTCAACATCAAGCTTTCCATCTTCTGAGATGATATCTGCTTCAATTCCAAGCAAAACCTTGGTTTTTGACCAGCTGTTAATTTCATTAATTTCCTCACGTGCTTTTTTTAGTTTTGCCTTATTTGTTCTGAACAAATGTTTAAAACCATGGTCAGTAACCGCAATTTCACTAAGTCCCATTGAATTGGCAGAAATTGCCATTTCTAAAATCTTATTTTTTCCGTGAAAAAAACGACTATACTTTGAATGGGTATGATAATCTGAAATCAATCTCATCTTTGTCTCCTATTTTCTCAATTTCAGACACAAGACAAACCCCAAATTGCTTTTCGACAGCATTTTCAACAATCAAACAAAGATTTAAAAAATCCAAAGCAGAGCCATTGCCCTCATTTATAAAAAAGTTGGAATGCTTGCTTGATACAACAACCCCACCAACTCTTGTGCCTTTTAGTCCTGCTCTTTCAATGTAAAAACCCGCCGATTTAGAATTTATCCTTCTGTAAACCGAGCCTAACGAAAGTCCACCAGGTTGCGTTTTGTTACGCATATAGGTAAACTTGTTCGATAAACTAATTATATCATACTCGTTTTTATTTTCAAACCAAAAAGTCACAGTTAAAATAATAAAACCAGATAAATTTGTAAAATGATAGCCGAATTTAATTTCGCTTTTAGATATCTCAAAAATTTTACCTTCATAAAAGACCTTAATCTTCACGATATTATCCGAAATTGAATACCCAAAAGCACCAGCATTAGTCATTGTTGCCCCACCAATTGTTCCAGGGATATTCACAAGCCCCTCAAATCCTGAAAGTTTATTTTTTCTCAATGTGTCTGAAAACTTGGAAATAAGCACCCCGCTAGAAGACGTAACAAACCCTCCATCAATGGTTATCTCGTCACGCATTTTCATAGTAAAGATAATTGGATAATTTAATTCTTTAACAAACAAAACATTGCTAGCGTTTCCAAATACCCTATAAAAAATCTTTGACGTATACAAAAATATTAAGAGTTTAGAAAATTCTGATGTGTTTCTCGGAAAAATTACAAGTTTGCACTTTGTTCCAATTTTAATCGAAGATATTGTGCTAACATCAAAATTTGTATAGTGCTCAATATTATTTTTTTTCAAAAATTCGCTAGTTGTAATCACATTATTCTCCTAAGAAATGACTTGGAGATTCTGTATTTCAGATTTGACTATAAACGCATTAAAATACGTGTAATTATTGATATTTTCAGGTATTATGTTTCGCATAGCACCTGTTTCATCAGTCATTTGAACACTACTATTTACCGAAAACAGACCAGTATCAAGTAAATCTTCTTGAACTTTTTTGCTAACCAAAAATTCAACAAACAACTGAGCGTGTTTATATTTAAGTCCACCATTATCTGCAATTAATGCAAATTGAATTAAGTCAGTAAAACCCTCAACCCTTTCGTATAATACGTCGCTTATTTTTCCCAACTTCTCTCTGTTTTTTATTCTATACACATCTCTTTGAGTGCCAAGCAAAATATTACAATTACCTGCAATAAAATTACAATATGCACTATATGGCGTGTTCATAGTCACTGCTTCTTTGTCTATCGCAGTTTGTAAATCCGAATTAATCCCCCTACTAGTATATGAACTAAAAGCCTTTTGTGGTAATAAATACTTATTGCAACCAAATCCCAATGAGTAAATAATCTCACTTGAGTTTTTATTAGTCTTTTCATAACCTGTTTCCTCCTGTACATTTTCCACATAGCACTCTTCTTCCGTCTG
>CAZFPH010000084.1:0-5385 GCA_964520955.1 uncultured Lachnospiraceae bacterium | reverse complement strand
CTACATTTGTGGCATGGGCAAACAATATTTTTCACGAAAAATTTTATCCAGCAAGTTCAAATGTCGCATTTTGCTGAACCTGTTACAATCTTGTTATACTTTGTAATAAATATTACTTGCTCCCTTTTTAACAATATCAAACATTTCAAGTTTAATCAGCTCAGACGAAAGTTCAGATGGTGAAATACCTGTTTTTTCCGCTAGGTCATCAAACGAAAGTTCACCGCAAGAGAGTGCGTCTAAAATCTTACTCTGAACAAGGTCAACCTGCACACTCGTCTCCGCTATTTTCTTTTTCTTGATTTTGAGCTTGTGTAAAATTCGCTCTGGGTTAATTGTGAAAGTGTCAGGCATTTCATCTATCAAGTTGTTGCAACCCTCACTTTGAGGTGAGTTAATATTTCCTGGCACAACAAAAAGTTCTTTGCCTTGGTCAATTGCAAACTTTGCTGTTGTCATAGTTCCACTATTTTTGCCTGCTTCAATAATAAGCGTGCCAAGACCGAGAGCTGACACAATTCTGTTACGTTGAATGAAATGAAAATTTTGTGGTTTTTCACCCACTTTATATTCAGAAACAAGCAAACCATTTTGAGAAACCCTCTCAGCTAAATCCTTGTTTTGAAATGGATAAATTGAATTGAGTCCACCTGCCAAAACTGCAATAGTTTTTCCACCATTTTTAAGCGTGGTTTCGGCAACAATTGTGTCAATTCCATAAGCAAGTCCCGAAACAGTAACAAGCCCAGCCGAAGATAGTTCCTTTACAAATTTTTCACAAACAATCCTGCCATAATCTGTAGTTTTTCTTGTCCCAACGATTGAAATAGATTTTTTGCTAAGAAGACTCTTGTCTCCTTTTGTGTACAAAACAAGTGGCGGAACATCAATATTTTTTAATTTTTCTGGATAGTCTTTTGATACAAAAGTAACAGCATCAAGTCCATATTTGAATAAGTCTTCTTCAATGTTTTCCCTAAATTTTTCATAGTTAATCTCTAATAATTTTTCTTTTAAGTCACCATTGTCTTTTATATAAAAAACTGCATTTTTAACCTTATTTTTATCAAAAATATCACTTATTTTGTCAAATTTTGCCAAAACTGTTTCAACTTTTGTAAAATTATAATCATTATAATTAAACCAAATTAACGCAAGTTCATCATCATTAATCATACATTACCTACATTTGAAATTTATCTATTGTTCTATAAGCAAGGGCTTCAGTTATGTGTTTTGAAGTTATATTTAAAGAACTATCTAGGTCAGCGATTGTTCGTGCAACTTTTAGTATTCTTGTGTATCCCCTTGCTGAAATATGGAATTTTTCAAAAGCCACTTTCATCAACATTTCACAATCGGCGTCTAGTTTGCAGTACTCGTTAACCATCTTTGAATTCATCTTCGAATTTGTGTGAATGCTTGTTCCTTTAAACCTTTCATTTTGAATTTGTCTTGCCTTGTCAACTCTCTTTTTGATTTCACTGCTGCTCTCTTCATTTGTTTTAGAAGCAAGGTCAGCAAACTCAACACGCTCAACATCAATCTTTAAATCTATTCTATCAAGAAGCGGTCCTGAAATTTTCTTTAAATAATTTTGTATTGCACTTGGCGAGCAAGTACAGGTCAAATCTCTTGAACCATAGTTTCCGCAAGGACAAGGGTTCATACTTGCAATCATCATAAAGTTAGCAGGATACTCATAAGTTCCACTAGCTCTTGATACTGTGATCACACCATCTTCAAGCGGTTGTCTGAGCGTTTCAAGCGTTGCCCTTGAGTATTCTGGAAGTTCATCTAAAAACAGCACACCATCACTTGCAAGACTAACCTCTCCAGGTTTTGCATCTTTTCCACCACCAGTAAGTGCAACCATTGATGCAGTGTGGTGAGGACTTCTGAATGGTCTTGAACTAATCACACCTTTCTTAAGGTCCAGTTCACCAGCAACTGAATGAATTTTAGTTATTTCAAGAGCCTCATCAAAGGTTAGGTTTGGCATAATTGATGGCACACATTTCGCAATCATAGTTTTGCCCGAACCAGGAGGTCCAACCATTAAAATATTGTGCCCACCACTGACTGCAATTTCCATTGCACGCTTTGCTATTTTTTGTCCCTTTACCCTTGCAAAATCTTCCATAATCCTATCAGAAGACTCCGAACTCCAAACACGTTTTTCAACAGGCAAAATTTGATATGTGTTATTCAAAAATGACACAACATCTGCAAGGGTACTCATTGCATAAACATTAATCCCCTCGATATAACTCGCCTCGTTTTTGTTCTTTTCAGGCACAATAAAATTAACATATCCCTGCTCTCTAGCAGAAATAAGCTGTGGCAACAAACCGGTGATAGGCTTAACTTTTCCGTCTAAACCAAGCTCACCAATTATTATAAAGTTTTTGTACTTATCTGTAACAATTTGTCCGCTAGAAACAAGAACAGCTATTGCAATTGGCAAGTCAAAATTTGGACCTGCCTTTTTTATGTTTGCTGGTGCAAGATTAACAGTAATTTTGCTAAGCGGAAACTTCAGCTCTGAATTTTTTATTGCAGACCTAACCCTTTCTCTTGATTCTTTTACAGCCGTATCAGGAAGACCAACAATATCGTAAGATGGAAGCCCTGTGTTTGTGTCAACTTCAACATCAATTTTTATCCCGTTTAAGCCAACAAGTCCAAAACTATTTACTTTTGAAAACATAATATACCTCTAGGATAATAATAGCACAATCACTTTAATTTGCAAAACCTAATTTAAATATTTGCAAAATAAAAACCCTGTTTATAATCAAACAGAGCTTTTAGTTGTTTCCATATCATTTTCTTCTGAAATCTCTCCAAGGCTAACTAGCTTTTTATACAATTTTCTGCCTCTTTTAGGATTTTCATAATACACTTTAACAGCATAATCATCATAGTTTGTGAGCCTTCTAATCATTTTATAATCTTTCTTTATGACGCTTGAATGAACTTTTACAACCTCTCCAACGTGATTAATTTTATAAAAAGCCTCTTTTGAATAAACTGCATTTCTTGTTGGGTCGATTACAAAAGTTGCATCGTTATCAGATATCTCCACCCAGCTGTGCAAATATTTTGCCTCTGGTGAAAGTTGATATATTCTACCCGTTACCAAATGTGTTTCAAAATCTTTAGCCTTATCGTAAAACAACGCTGTAATCACTCCGTAAGGGTGACACCTGCCACCTCTAGACGGCTTATCGATATTAGGTAACTGCTTAAGAATAAATGGCTCTAAATTTGTTAATTTTTTAACATTAAATGATAAGTCGTCGGATTCTACATATAAAACATCGTCAACAATTTCCGCTTTTATTTGAACAATTTCAAGGGCGTCAATTAAGTCTTTGATAGCGTTTTCGTCAAGTTCTTTGTAAGTAAACACTTTTATAAGGTTATACAACGTGTTTGAAACTGGGTCAAATTTGTAAAAATAATTTAAAAATCTTGTTCTTTCATATTTACCAGATGCATAAAGCTGTGCATATTTCAAAAAAGACGCATCTACTCGGTCTTGGGCTTCATTTTCACTAGTAATATATTTTTTCTTTGCCCAATTATGGAGTCGAGCTTTGCTAAACTTAATCATCGGAAACCTTACATAGCTTATCATAAACACCTCTATTAGATGTTATAACATAACTTTTATTCGTTTTCAATACCCTTTTCTTTTAAAGTTTAAAAAATAAACTCAAAAAAAGAAGTGCTGTAGCACTTCTGTAAACATCTAATAAAATTATTTTGCTTCTTTAATTCTAGCGTTCTTAGCTGTTTTACCTTTAAGGTAATAAAGTTTAGCACGTCTAACAACACCGTGACGAGCAACTTCAATGTGGTCGATTTTTGGTGAGTGTACTGGGAATGTTCTCTCAACACCAATACCAAAAGAAATACGACGAACAGTAAAGGTTTCTCTAATGCCACCATTTTTACGAGCTATAACCACACCTTCAAAAACCTGAATTCTTTCACGGTTACCTTCAACAACCTTAACGTGAACTTTAACAGTGTCGCCAATGTTGAATGCAGGGATATCAGTGCGCATACCTTCTTTTTCGATTGAATCAATAATATTCATTGGTTTTCCTCCTTTAAAAAGTACGAGAGAGTGTTCGTGCTAGCTCTAATGTGCAGAGGACCACTCATAATCTACCCAGTTAGTATACTATAAGTTTTTTATAAAATCAAGTACTTTTTCGTAAAATTTAATATATTTTAGATTGCATTTTCAATATACTCAAGTTTTCCAGCATCAACACTTGCAACGTCAAACCTAACTTGCATATTAGAAAATCTGCTATCTAGCTTGATTGCCTTTGCACCTTTAATCAGATGTGCACGCTTTTTTAAATCCATAGCATCATAACCTTTGCCAAACTCGTCAGTTGACCTTGCTTTAACTTCGGTTATTATCAACAAATCGCTTGTTGTATTTATTATATTTTCATAACTTTTCCTTAAAACTTCCTGCTTTGCTTTACTTGGCTCGACCTTTAGTTTTTGTAACAACTCTTTTTTGAGTTTTGAAACCTGAAGTTTTTTTGGATAAATTGCAACAATATCAAGCTCAACACCTGCAACCGTGTAGTTGGTATAAATGATTTTATACCCCTCTTTCTTCATATAACGCTGAGCGATTTGCTCACCATCTTTCCAAGTTTTTAAGTTAAACATTTTATTTTTCCTCTAAAAATTTTAAAAATGATAATCTATGATGCACACAAGGTCCATATTTTTTGAGTGCTTCAATGTGCACTTTTGTTCCATAACCTTTGTGTTTTTCAAATCCATATTCAGGATATTCTTTTGAAAGCTGAACCATATACTCGTCACGTGTAACTTTTGCTAAGATACTTGCACAGCCAATGCTGTAGCTAAGTGCGTCTCCTTTTATTATTCCTCGAATATTAACATCAGTATCAAGCTTATCAATAGCATCAACCAAAACAACATCTGGCCTGAGAGTTAAGTTTTCAATTGCTTGTTTCATACAAAGTTTGGTCGCCTGCAAAATATTAATTTCATCAATCACTTCCTCACTTACCATTTGCACTGAGTACGCAATAGCTTTTTCTTTGATGAGTTCCGCCAAAGCCGTTCTCTTTTTTTCTGACACTTTTTTACTATCATCAATCCCCTCAATTAAATCATCAAGAGGCATAATAACTGAAGCAACACAAACAGGTCCTGCAAGCGGTCCACGTCCAACTTCATCAACTCCTGCTATTATAAAATTACCCTTTAATTGCTCTTCTTTTTCATATTTAAGTTTGTCAATTTCTTGTTTTTCTTTTGCCATATTTTACCTTTTATTCAAGCGTAATTTTTCCAAATTTTCCTGCTCTAAATTCATCA
>CAZFPH010000083.1:230-5419 GCA_964520955.1 uncultured Lachnospiraceae bacterium | reverse complement strand
TTTAATAATATATCAAATTGCTAAATTTTACAAATAGTTAAGATTTTATTTTGAAATTCAAACAATTTATTATATTATGTAATAAGATAATGATAAGGAGAATTTTATGATAATCGCTATTGATGGAACTTCTGGTTCTGGCAAATCAACCCTTGCAAAAAATCTTGCAAAAAAATTAAACTTTGGATTTTTTAGTGCAGGAGCACTTTATAGAGCTTTAACCGTTAAAGCACTAAATCTTCATATTAAACCTGAAGAAGATGATAAACTTCAGTATATGATTAACCATACTGAAATTGTTTATACTTATGATGGAATAAACAATATTATGCTTCTTGATGGAATTGATGTTGCAGACGATTTGCATAATGAAGAAGTTAGTAGCAATGTTGCAAAATATTCTTGCAAGCCATATATTCGTGAGTTTGTTCGTAAACTCCAAAGAGACACAAAAAACCATAACGAAAATATTGTTATGGAAGGTAGAGATATTGGCTCAGTAATCTTCCCTGACGCAGATATGAAAGTGTTTGTTGACTGCAAAGTTGAAGCACGTGCAAAGCGTAGATTTAAAGACTATGCAGAAAAAGACCCAAATGTAACTTTTGAGCAAGTGTTAGAAGATTTGAAAGAACGTGACTACAAAGATATGCACCGTGAGATTTCCCCACTTGTTATGTGTGAAAATGCATACCTAATTGACAGCACCCTCAATAGTGCTGATGAATGTTTGGAACTTCTTTTAAAAGAAATGCTCAGAAGAAACTTGATTGACAATGAGTTTTTAAAAGAAAGAAACATTGAACTTTACTAAACAAAATAAAAATCCACCAGATTTGGTGGTTTTTTATTTTAATATTTTTTATTTAAACTTTCTGGAGCTTCAATTTGCTGAATTTTTAATGCAAATTCACAGCCACAATAGTTTTGCCTGTAAAGGTCATTTTCTTTTGCAAGCTCAACACTTCGCTTGTAGCCGTTCTGTTTTTTGAAATTAGACACTAAATATTTTATGCCGATTTCTTTTTCAAGACCAAGACCAATTGAATTTATAACCTCTGCGTTTTTGTGAGGACTTACAGTTAGCGTTGTTCCAAAGATATCAAAGCCGTTTTCTTTAGCAAGGGTGGCGGTTTTTTCAAGCCTAACTTTGAAACATATTGCACATCTTGCACCGCCCTCTCGCTCTGTCTCAAAACCCTTTACTGCCTTATAAAAAGTTATACTATCATAATCATAGTCCATAAATTTTATTTTATCCTCGTGGCTAGAATTATAAATTTCAATATACTTAAGTTCTTCATTTTTGCGTTTATAATACTCTTCTTCTGGGTAGATATTTGGATTATAGTACAAAATTGTTATATCATATCCCTCAGCAAGTTTTTCGATAACAGCCGTCGAGCAAGGTGCACAACAAGAATGTAGTAAAATTTTTGTTTTTTCCACCGCTCACCTACATTTTATCAGGAATTTCAAAAGCCAAAACATACACAGCCTGTTTGATTGCTTTTAACACAAAATAGCTAAGTGCAAGGTATGAATTTTTCTTGTGTTCATCTTTTTCTGTTAAAATTCTTGTGTCATTATAGAATTTTGAGAAACTTGATGCAAAATCGTAAAGGCTCAAACATAGTGCATTAAGAGATGTATCTTTATAGCAAGTGAAATAGCTTTCTTGAAGTTTTAAGAAATTAATTGCTATTGCTCTTTGGTTTTCATCAGCAATATCAATAAGGTTCAAGTTAGATAGCCAATCAAACTTGTCAAACATTCCAGCTTTTCTCAAAAGCGAATTAATTCTTGCACCAGTGTACTGAATGTATGGTCCAGTCTTTCCCTCAAATGAAGTGAATTTATCAATATCAAAAATATAGTCTTTTGAAACAATGTTAGATAGGTCGCCAAACTTCATTGCAGCAACGCCAATTTTGAGTGCGAGTTCATCATCTTCACCAATACCATTTTCAGCAAGTTTCTTTTTTGCACTTGTACTGATGATATTTATAATATCCTCAAGTTTAATGGTGTCACCAGAACGTGTTTTAAATGGCTTGCCATCAGTTCCGTTAATTGTTCCAAAGCCAACAAATTGAAATTCTTGATTTGGAAGGTTTATACCTGCCATTTCGACTGCTCTAAAGCATCTTTCAAAATGAATGCCTTGACGCTTATCAACAACATACATCATTTTATTTGGAGCAAAATCTTTGTTTCTTTGATAGATTGTTGCAATGTCAGTTGTGTCATAAACATCTGCACCATTACTCTTTTTGAGGTATACTGGTGGCATTGGATTTTTGTAAAGTTGAGGGTCATCAGGTTTTTTCTTTTCAATTGGAATATTTTCACCCTCTCTTGCAACGTCAACAACAATTGCTCCTTCGTGAATTCTTGTGAGCCCTTTATCCACAAAAATCTTCACAACAGGCTCAACGTAATCAGCTGATGTACTTTCACCATACCAAAGGTCAAAGAAACAATTTAAATTTTCATAATTAGCCTTAATTCTTTCAACAGAAATATCTCTTATATGATTGTAAACACTCCAGTAAGGCTCTTTTTTGTCTTGAACATACTTTGTGTAAGTTTCAGCTTTTTTCCTAAACTCTTCGTCGTCATTCTTGCGTTTTGATGCCTTTGGATATTCTTCGTTAAGTGTGTCAAGAGTTATCGTTTTGTTTTGTTTTGATGCGTCAAAATAGCCATCAATATAGCCATCATCTTGAAGCTGTGCAATGGTTAAACCCATTTGAAGTCCCCAATCGCCAAGGTGAGTGTCAGTTATAACTTCGTTTCCAAGGATTTTATATAGCCTTGCCAAGCTTTCACCAATAACTGGAGAACGAAGGTGTCCGATATGGAGTTCTTTCGCAACATTTGCACCACCATAATCCATAACAACTATTTTCTTATCTTCCACCTCTGCAAGGCAAAGTCTTTCATCTGAAAGTGCTTCGTTTAACGCAAGCGAAAGTGCCTCATTTTTCAATTTAAAATTAATAAATCCAGGCCTAGCAAAAGAAACCTCTGCAATATCTTGCTTAAGGTTAGAAATTATTGATGTTGCAACAACCTCTGGCGAGGTATGCATCTTTTTTGCAATAGCAAAAGCTGAATTACATTGAAAATCCGACTCAGTTGGTCTGTTTGAAAAAGTAAGTGATAAATCCGCAAGTTCATAGTTTAAATGTAAAAAAGTTTCCTCTAATGCTTCTATAAGTATTTTCTTTATATTCATAACTTCCTCCTAGTTATTTAAGCAATGCTCTAAGACTATTTAAAACGGCAAGCAAACTTACGCCAACGTCGGCAAAAACTGCAAGCCACATTCCTGAAAAACCAAAAGCAATAAGTGCAAGTATTGCAACTTTTATTGCAATTGAACCAATAATGTTTTCAAGAACAATTCTTCTTGTCTTTTTGGCTTTTTTGATAGCTTGTGCCACTTTGCTTGGCTCATCTGTCATAACAACAACGTCTGAAGCTTCAACAGCAACATCACTACCAAATCCACCCATAGAAATTCCAACGTTTGCGTTTGCAAGAGAGGGAGCATCGTTTATGCCATCACCAACAAAAGCAACTGTTTTTCCTGCTTGCGACTTATCTGTTATTATAAGCACTTTATCCTCAGGAAGCAAGCCCGAATAGTAATTTTTTATACCAAGTTTTGAAGAAACCCACTTTGCAACGTTTTCTTCATCTCCCGTGCAGATTGAAATATCTTCAATTCCAAGTTTTTTAAGGTCCTGAACGGCTTTTTCAGAATCTTTTTTTATTGTGTCAGAAATTACAATATAACCTGCAAATTCACCAGCAATTGCAATATATAGTGTTGTACCAACTTTTGCCATTTCCACAAAATTAATATCGTTATCTTTTAATAACTTAGCATTTCCAACCAAAACGTCTTGCATAAAGATATTTGCCTTTATGCCCTCGCCTGCAATTTCTGTGTAACCATTAATCCAAGCACTATTAATTTCTTTGCCATCAAATTTTTCTTTGTACGCTTTTAGTATTGATTTTGCAATCCTGTGATTTGAATAGCTTTCGGCGTAGGCACAAATTTCCAGAATTTCTTCTTCTGTTTTTTCATCAACAGCGTAAATTTCTGAGATTTCAAAATTACCCTCGGTAAGAGTTCCTGTTTTGTCAAAAATAACTGAATCAACCTTTGAAAGGGCCTCTAAAAAGTTTGCACCTTTAACCATGACACCGATTCTTGAACTTGCACCAATGCCAGCAAAATACGTGAGCGGAACTGAAATAACCAGTGCACAAGGACAAGACACAACCAAAAAACAAAGAGCTCTGTAAGCATAGGTAGAAAACTCACTAAATCCAACAAATATTGGCGGAACGAGCATTATAATAAATGCAAGAGCAATGACTGTTGGCGTATAAATTTTAGAAAACTTTGAAATAAATTTTTCTGATTTTGCCTTGGTTTCGGTTGCGTTTTGCACCATATCAATAATTTTTGATACCGTGCTATCTTTTTCAAGTCTTGTAACCCTTGCAACAAGTGGACTTGAACCATTGATTGAACCAGACAAAAGCTCATCACCAACATTTACAACTTTTTCTTTTGTTTCACCAGTAAGTGCCGACATATCAAGATAAGAAACACCCTCAACAACTTCAGAATCAAGAGGAACTCTCTCTCCCGCTTTTATTCTAATCAGGTCACCAACTTTAACCCTGTCAAGCGTAACTTCTCTGTCACCGCTTTCGAGTATTAAATTTGCATAAGGCTGTTTTATTTCGAGCACTGACCTAATTGTTTTTTTACTTCTTTCAACAGCAAAATTTTCAAGCATTTCACCAATACCAAAAAGGAGCATAACCATAACAGCTTCGGTGTATTCACCTATTATAAACGCACCAATTGATGCTATGCTCATTAAAAAGTTTTCGTCGAAAATTTTTCCGTGTGAAATATTAATCGCCGAATTTATCAGCACTTCATACGAAACAATTAAGTATGAAAGTGCAAAAAGCATAATTTTAAGCCACTTAACAGGCACAAAAATTGCTATTATCATCAACACTAAAGAAGTTGAAAACTTTATTATATTTTGAATTTTTTCATTTCTTTCTTTTTTCCGTAAATCCTCTTCATCTTCATAAGGCAAGATTTCTATCGAATGGTCAAATTTTGCAATTGCAATCTTTACCATTGT
>CAZFPH010000083.1:0-220 GCA_964520955.1 uncultured Lachnospiraceae bacterium | reverse complement strand
CGGATTTTCTGTTTCGATATCTAAAACCAAAAGCTTCGTAACAAAGTTTATAGAAGCTTTTACGCCCTCAAGTTCATTTAATTTTTGTTCGAGTGCCAATGCACAACCAGCACAATGTACTTTGTGTAATCTAAATTTGTATTGCATATAATATCCTTCTTTTATTTATGATAAGGCAAACCTTCCAAAATGGTAAGTGCCCTATAGATTTGCTCAGTTA
>CAZFPH010000082.1:0-5426 GCA_964520955.1 uncultured Lachnospiraceae bacterium | reverse complement strand
CCCAAAAAAGACTTTCACAAGATCAAACCTTATGGACGAATTTTGGGACTATGACTCTTCAGCAACTTCTAGAACCGTCGATGTTTATATGGCAAAACTCAGAGACAAAACAAATAAGTGTGATGGTTTTGAAATTGTCACAGTCCACGGACTTGGATACAAGGTGGTGCTAAAAAATGAAGATTAAACAAGATAGCTATTCAAAGTTTTCAATTGCAGGTTTTTTAATCTTTCTTGCAACAGTTTGGTTTATTTCAACTTCAGCAATCATTGTTTATCACCTAGCAAAAAAGTACACAAACGATAACACTATGCTCGTTACCCTTTTTGTTTCGCTAACAATTGCACTGGGTGCGTTTCTCTGTTCACTTGCCGATGTTTACAGAAGGAAAAAAATGGTCGAAGAGCCTGTACGTAAAATTTTAAGAGCCACTGAAAGAATTGCCTCTGGTGATTTTAACGTAAAACTTACTCCCACTCACGAATACGCAAAGTATGACGCCTACGATCTAATTTTTAACAATATTAACACAATGACAGCGGAACTTGCAAAGAACGAAATGCTGAAAAACGACTTTATTTCAAACGTTTCGCACGAAATCAAAACTCCTCTTGCAATAATCCAGAACTATGCAAAAGCCCTTCAGGGCAAAAGTTTGAACCTGGAAAAACAGCAGGAATATTTGCAAGGACTTGCTATTCAAACCGCAAGACTTTCTGAACTTATTTCAAATATATTAAAGCTCAATAAACTTGAAAATCAAAAAATCGTACCAGAAATTGAAGAGGTTGACCTATCCGAACTTTTAATAAACTCAACCCTAGCTTTTGAAAACCTGATTGAAAAGAAAAAACTAAAACTTGTTTGTAAAATTGATGAAAACGTGAAGTTTACAAGTTCTGCAAGCCTGCTTGAAATTGTGTTTAATAACCTTATATCAAACGCAATAAAATTCACTAACGAGGGCGGAAAGATTGAAATCAGTTTAAATCAAGACACCACAAGTGCAACAATAAAAATCAAGGATACAGGTTGCGGAATTTCAAAAGAAGTTGGCGAACATATCTTTGAAAAATTCTATCAAGGCGATACCTCAAGAGCAACCGAAGGTAACGGACTTGGTCTTGCACTCGTCAAAAAGGTTATCGATATCATTGGTGGCGATATTATGGTTGAAAGCAAGGTGGGCAAAGGTAGCACTTTTATTATTAAACTCAAAAAAGGATAATTATGAAATTTAAAGAATTTTGGAAACAAAAAATTTGGTCACCCACCGTAGAGTTTTGGAATAAGCATTTAAAAGACCCAAAAGGCATTGGGCTGGTTTTATTTTACATGTTTTCAGTTCTAGTGATTGCAGGAACACTTGTTTTGGTAATCCTGCACCCCGCACAAACAGTTTTCCATTACATTTGCTATTGCATTGCAGCAGTTTGTTTAACTTATGTGATGTACACAATTGTAATTTTTGCACCTAGAATAAAAGCCAAAATAATTGAAACTTTAAAGAAACACAAATTCACAAACGAGCTTTTAACAGCGTATGGATATCGCACATTTGTATTTTCAATACTTTCTTTCATTTTTAATGTTGGATATGTTGCAATAATTGGAACTTTTGGTATCATATCTCGCTCGGTGTGGTACATTTCTATTTCTGTTTACTACCTGACCCTAATTTTTATGAAAGGCAACATTTACTTTTCTCGCAAAAGATATAACACCGAACTTAAAAAAGCCAGAGCTTACAGATTTTGCGGGATTGTATTCATATTTTTAACACTCGCCCTCTCTGGCATCATTGTTTTAATTTACACATCAAATATGTACTTTGAGTATGCAGGTATGCTTATCTTTGTGTTTGCAGCATTCACGTTCTATAAACTCACATTTGCAATTATCAATATTTTCAAAGCCAGAAAGCACGATAATTTATACATTCAAAGCATAAGAAATGTTAATCTTGCATCATCGCTTGTATCGATAATCGTTTTACAGGTTGCAATGTTTCAAGCGTTTGCACCAGAATTAAACAAAGGCATAGCAAACGGACTAACCGGTGCTGGCGTGAGCATAATAATCCTTGCCCTTGGAATTTATATGATTTGCAAAGCTAATAAAGAGATTAAACAGCTAACAGAAACACTGGTCAACGATAACAACTCAACTGATAAAATGGAGGTTTCAAATGAAAACTAAAAACGATTTTGAATTCAAATACTCCGCTCCAAGCATCGAAGAACGTAAAGAAATCGAAAGCATTCGTAGCAGTTACCTAAAAAATAGTGCAAGCAACAACAAACTTGAAACCCTCAGAAAGTTAGACAACAAAGTTAAGGGAACTCCAACTTGTGTGTCACTTGTTATTGGCATTGTTGGGCTTTTGATTTTTGGTTTAGGACTCACAATGATTCTTGAATGGAAAATAATAATTTGGAGTATCCCTGTAAGCATTATTGGCGTGGTGCTGATTGTTTTAGCCCACCCTGTTTATCACAAGGTTTCTGAAAAAATGAAAAACAAGTACTCTGAAGAGATACTAAAGCTCAGCGATGAGCTTCTGAACGAAAAGGACAAAACTTAATTTTGGAGGCAAATATGGAAACACAAAATCAGTTAAACGAAGAATTTGATGTTAAGGACCATAACAAATTTGATTACATCACCATATTTATCAAAAAAAGTATGGCTGACGAAATCAAGCAAAGTTACGCTCATTTTGAGTGGAGTGTGTTTGACGAAAAAGAAAACGACAGATATGAAGACATTTTGGACATAACCTTTTCAAGACCCCACAACATAAAAAATAAAGACGATTTGCAAATTCTTCAAATGTACACCGAAGACGGTTTTAACAAACTTGGAAAACTAGAAAAAACTAAACATTCAAAAACATTAATCACCGCTCTCACAACAGAAGTTATTGGTTTCTTTTTGTTTGCTTGCGGACTTTTGACAGCTCTTAATCTACTGCCTTTTGGAATATTGTGGCTATCGATTACCTCAGCGGTAATTGGAGGCTTGTCTATGATTGCAGGTGCAGTTATTATGCCAATAATCTTCAAGAAAGAGATTGTCAGTTACGAAAAAACGAAACAAAAGCTATACGACGAAATCAAGCAGGTTCATAATCGAGTAGAAAATTTAAAAGGTGGTGACAATAATGAGTAATACAAATATGCCACGCCCAAAAATTAAACAAAGTGACCACATTTTTGCACTCAAAATCAAGACCGAAGGCAATGGCCTTGGTGCACTAAAAACTATTATCGTGGTTCTACTGATAGCCTTTCAGCTAGGACTTTTTGTACTTTTGTACCTATACCTAGCAAATCTATTCAGAGTTTATCTTACAATTTCAATCGTTTTAACAATCATTTCGAGCATACACGTTCTCTCCAGTGACTACCACGGACAGGCGAAAGCTACTTGGATTTTATTTTTGCTTATAAGCTTTGGCTTTGGATACATTATGTATATCCTTTCACACAAATCCGTAATGTTTGCAAAGTCTAAAAGAAAATATAGCAAAGTCTACAAAAACTGCGAGGCTCTCAAAAAACCTAACAATGTTATTGACGCCGACCCTGACACAGTAAATTCTTGCAACTATCTTTACAACTCTGGAAACTTTGTTTCTCACACAAACACAAAGCTCAAATACTTCCCTAGTGGCACAAAATTCTTTGACGATGTGCTTGAAGAACTGAAAAAAGCCAAAGAGTTCGTGTTTATCGAATTCTTTATTGTTTCTAACGGAATGTTGCTCACAAGAATTTTAGACGTTTTGAAAGAAAAAGCAAAACAAGGTGTTGATGTAAAAATTATTTATGACGATATGGGAAGCCACGGAACGCTTAAGGATAAAACCAAAAAAGAAATCATAAAGTCTGGAATAAAGCTTCAGCCATTTAACAGACTTGTCCCATTTTTAAATATTGCACTTAACCTTCGTGACCACCGCAAAATTATTGTTATTGATGGCAAAGTTTCATACACCGGTGGCACAAACCTTGCTGACGAGTACACTAACGAAAAGCGTATGCACGGATACTGGAAAGACGCTGGTATCAAGATGGAAGGTCCTGCAACCGACAACCTCACAATCGCATTTTTAAACCAATGGCAATTTTTGAAAAACGAACAAATTGACTATGAAAAACACCTAAACAAAGCTGAAACCTTCAAAAATAATAGTGTGGTTGTACCATTTGTGAGCGGTCCAAACTATGATTATTCAATCGCCCAAAACATTTACGCTGAAGAAATTTCAAAAGCAAAAAAACGTCTATACATTATGACCCCATACTTTATTCCAGACGAAACAATCTCTAACCTTATAATAAACAAAGCTAAATCTGGCGTTGACGTTAGGATAATTCTCCCTGACATTGCCGACAAAAAATTCGTTTACGTTGTGTCAAGAAACAATGCCGAAAAGATGATGAAGTACGGCGTTAAAGTCTACACAATGACGCATAGTTTTGTTCACAGCAAAATTGTTATGTCAGATAGTTCCGTTATCGTTGGCTCAATCAACATTGACCTTAGAAGTTTTAATCAGCAATTTGAAAGTGCCGTTTTCACAAACGACAAAAAGGTGCTTGATGCCGTTACTGCCGACTTTGAAAAAACATTCAGCTACTCAAAACTTATCACCAAAGAAAACCAAAGAAGAAGATTTTTCACCTACAGGCTTCTTGGCGGAATGTTTAACATCATCTCTCCATTTATGTAAAAAAAATGACGCTAACTTTTACAATCCTTTAACATTTCTTTAAAAAAATAAAAATATTCCTTGCGTATAATGTATGTATAAAATATTTCGTAAGGAGTACACTATGACTGACTTGGAGACAAAAAAATTTGTCGAAAAAATTAAAAGCAGTTACACAGAACCAGAAAAAATAGTTTCTGACCTTGATGCACTAAAAGCGTTAGACAAAAAAGTTAAAAAGCCAGCCAAAATTTTTGCCTATACCTACGGCACAATTGGTTCGCTGGTTCTTGGAACTGGAATGTGCTTTGCAATGAAGATTATCGGTGCAAGCATTTCAGCACTTATGCCAGTCGGCATTGGTGTAGGAATTTTTGGAATTATGATGCTTTGTTCAACATACCCAATCCACAACAAAATAATGGCAAAAAGAAAAAAGAAGTACTCCAAAGAAATTATAGCTAGAAGTGATGAACTATTAAATAAATAAGAAAATAAGGAGAAAACAAAAATGGCAGAAAAAAAAGAAAACTTTTTAAAAAAAGCATTCAAAGATATGGGAGAAAGTGCAAAAGCTCAACACGAAGTTGACAAAGCTAACTTTGAAGCAGTAAAAGCAGAATCAAGAGCCAACTTTGAAGAAAACAGAGGAACAAACACTCTCAAAAGAGCAAAAGAAATGGCTAAACAATCTTGGGACGACGCTCA
>CAZFPH010000081.1:1394-5480 GCA_964520955.1 uncultured Lachnospiraceae bacterium | reverse complement strand
TAGAAGGTCCTGGTAAAAGAGATAGTGTTCAGCACTACTTAGGAAAGGACTATAAGGTTATGCCAACATTTGGCCACTGTAGAGATTTGCCAGAAAAAACACTGGCTGTCGACATAAAAAATAATTTTGAGCCAGAGTATGTGCTTGTGCCTAGCCACAAAAAGTATGTTGATGACATTAAAAGAGAAATGAAGAAAGCGGAAGCTGTTTACTTTGCAAGCGACCCTGACCGTGAGGGAGAGGCAATTGCTTGGCATATGTGTTACTTGCTTGGTATTGATCCAAGCAATGCAAATCGTATCACGTATAATGAAATTAGTGAAACATCGGTTAATGAGGCTATCAAAAATCCAAGACCAATCGATAGCAAACTTGTTGATGCTCAGCAAGCTCGTCGTGTTCTTGATAGATTAGTTGGTTACAAGATTTCTCCAGTTCTTTGCAAAAAAATTCAGAATAAACTTTCTGCTGGTCGTGTTCAATCAGTAACACTCAGGCTAGTTGTGGACCGTGAAAGAGAAATTTTGAATTTTAAGCCAGAAGAGTACTGGACACTTCAAATTATTTTGAACAAAAAAGATGGTTCAACTGAAACATTTAAAGCGACACTTAATCTTGGCAAAGACAAAACTGTTAAAACAAAAGAGGAAATGGACAAGATTGTTGCTGATATTTCTAATAATGATGTTATTGCAACAAATGTTAAAAAGTCCGTTACAAAATCTCAGCCAAGTGCACCATTCACAACATCGACAATGCAACAAGAGGCACTTAACAAACTTGGTATGAGCCTAAAGACAACTTCTGCAACTGCACAGGTTTTGTATGAAGGCGTTGAGATTGCTGGCAAAGGCAAGCAACCACTTGTAACTTATATTAGAACAGACTCAACTCGTGTTGCTCCTGAAGCTCAAGCAAAAGCTAAAGCATTTATCAAAGCAAATTATGGTGAGAAGTATATCACTGAAAAGCCAAGAGTATTCAAAAATAAAAAAGACGCTCAAGACGCCCACGAAGCTATTCGTCCAATTTCTCTTGATAGGCGTCCAGAAGATTTGAAAGACAAAATTCAAAAAAATGAGTACAGACTCTACAAACTCATTTATGATAGATTTATTGCAAGCCAAATGGCTGATGCCACATATAATTCACTTTCAGTAGATTTTGAATGTAATGGTTATAAATTCAAAACTACAGGAAGAAGTATGATTTTTGATGGCTACACTGCAATTTACAATAACCAAAGTGCTGATGATGAAGAAAATCAGACAAAGCTTCCAAACATTGAAAAGGGTGATGCTTTCACTATAAAAGAAACAAAGCCTGAGCAAAAATTCACAAAGCCACCAGCAAGATACACTGAGGCTAGTCTTGTTAAGGCAATGGAAGAAAAGGGCATTGGAAGACCATCAACTTACACGCAGTCAGTTACTACGCTTTTTAATAGGACTTATGTTGAAAAAGATGGCAAAGCAATCAAGCCAACAGAGCTTGGTTTTGTTGTTGTTGATATGCTAATAAAATTCTTCCCAGATATTATGAATGTCAAGTTTACTGCCGAAATGGAAGAAAAACTTGATGATATTGAATACGAGGGCAAGGATTGGAAAACCGTTATTTCAGAATTTTATAACGGCGGTTTTGACGAAGCTGTTAAGCTTGCAATGAGCGATGGAACAAAAGCAAAACTACCTGAAGAAGTTAGCGATGTTCCTTGCGATAAGTGCGGTGCGATGATGGTTATTCGTTCTGGCAGGTTTGGAAAATTCTTAGCTTGTCCAAATTTTCCAAAATGTAAAAACGCAAAACCTATCGAAGAAGAGAAGAAAATCGTTGCAAAATGCCCAAATTGTGGCAAAAATGTACTTGCAAAGAAATCTAAGCGAGGAAAGATTTTCTATGGCTGTGAGGGTTATCCAGATTGTAATTATATGTCTTGGAACATTCCAGCAAACGAAAAATGTCCTAATTGCTCAGAAGATATGATTGTTAAGCTTTACAAAAATATGAAGGTTACGCTTTGCGAAAAATGCAAGTATTCAAGGCGTGAAAAAATTGAAAATACAAATAAAGCAGGTGAAGATTCTTCTACAGAAGATATGCCTGTTGATGAGATTGATATTTTAAACAAATTAGATGAACAAAATGAACAGAGTTAATGTTATAGGACTTGGGCTTGCAGGCTCAGAGGCTGTTTATCAGCTTGCAAAAAGAGGTATCTTGGTTGACGCTTACGAAATGAAGCCAACCAAGTTTTCTCCTGCACACGAAAGCGAAAATTTTGCCGAAATTGTTTGTTCAAACTCTTTTAAGAGTGATGACCTTGGCACTGCTTCTGGTTGCCTCAAGGCAGAGATGCGTGAACTTGATTCACTAATACTTAAGTGTGCGGAAGAAACAAAAGTTCCAGCAGGTTCAGCCCTTGCAATTGATAGAGATAAGTTTAGTGAACTTGTAACACAAAAAATCAAGGCACTTAAGTCTGTTACAATCCACACAGAGGAAGTTACTAAAATTGATTTGTCAGTCCCAACTATTATCGCGACAGGACCACTCACAAGTGATGCACTCTCAGCTGAGATAATAAATTTGCTTGGTGAGGACAACCTGCACTTTTTTGATGCATCAGCACCAATCATCGATGGCTCGACCATAAATTATTCAAAAACTTTTACAGCTGGAAGATACGGCAAAGGTGAAAGCGACTATATTAATTGTCCAATGAATAAAGAGGAGTACTATAAGTTTATTGATGAACTTGTTTCAGCTGAAAGAGTAGAACTTCATTCTTTTGAAAAGAAAGAAATTTTTGAGGGCTGTATGCCTGTTGAGGTAATGGCTTCAAGGGGCAGGGATACTCTTAGGTTTGGTCCGCTTCGCCCAGTGGGTCTTCTTGATAATGACGGAAATCGTCCTTACGCAGTTGTGCAACTTAGAAAAGAAAGCACTGAAAATGAACTATATAATATAGTAGGCTTTCAAACAAACATAAAGTTTGGCGAGCAAAAAAGAGTGTTTTCATTAATCCCAGCACTTGCAGATGCTGAGTTTGTAAAGTATGGCGTTATGCACCGCAATAGTTACATTTGTGCTCCAAAGTACCTAAATGCAGATTTTAGTGTTAAAGGTTATGACAATTTGTATATTGCTGGACAGCTTTCAGGCGTGGAAGGATATATGGAAAGCACGGCTAGTGGGCTTGTTGCTGCTATTGCTCTTGCAAACAAAATGTTGGGCAAAAGTATTGATTTACTTCCAAAAACAACTATAATTGGAGCTGTGGTGAACTATCTAACAACGGCTAGCGAGGTTAATTTTCAACCAATGAACGCTAACTTTGGAATACTTCCACCACTAGATGTTAAAATTAAAGATAAAGCATTAAAAAAATTGGCATACACAGAGCGTGCCATAAACGATATTAAAAATTACAAGGAGAACAATAATGATACAATTTAGAGGAACAACAATCATTGGCGTTAAAAAAGATGGAAAAATTGTTCTTGCAGGAGATGGACAAGTTACAGCTGGTGAACATACAATTTTTAAAGGTAACGCTAGAAAAGTTAGAAGAATTTACAATGACAAGGTTGTTATTGGTTTTGCAGGTAGCACTGCTGATGCATTCAATCTCAGTGAGCACTTTGAAAAAATGCTAGAGAAGTATTCAGGAAACTTAGAGAGAGCGGCGGTTGAACTGGCTCTCTTGTGGAGAAGTGATAAAGGTATCCGCCAACTAGATGCAATGATGATTGTTGCTGACAAAAATCAGCTATTAATCATTTCTGGTAATGGTGACGTGTTTGAGCCAGAAAGTGGTGTATGTGCAATCGGTTCTGGTGGAAATTACGCACTTTCTGCAGGTAAGGCACTACTTGAAAATACTGACCTTTCTGCCCGTGAGATTGCTGAAAAGGCAATGAAGATTGCTGGTGATATTTGCGTTTACACAAATAACCATATCACAGTTGAGGAGGTGTAAGATGTCTATTGAATTATCACCAAAACAAATAGTTAATGAACTTGATAAGTATATTATCGGTCAAGAGGAAGCAAAAAAAGCAGTTGCGATTGCTCTTAGAAATA
>CAZFPH010000081.1:0-1384 GCA_964520955.1 uncultured Lachnospiraceae bacterium | reverse complement strand
ATAGAAGAAGTCGTTTGCCTAAGGAAATTAGGGACGATATCACCCCAAAGAACATTATTATGAAAGGTCCAACTGGTGTTGGTAAAACCGAAATTGCAAGGCGTCTTGCAAAGCTTGTAAAAGCACCATTTGTTAAAGTTGAAGCAACAAAGTTTACAGAAGTTGGTTATGTTGGTAGAGATGTTGAATCAATCATTCGTGACCTTGCTGAAGCGTCAGTTAGGCTTGTTAAAAAGGAAAGATTTGATGAAGTTAAAGAAAAGGCTGAAAGAGCAGCAAATGATAGGCTTGTTACTGCACTATTTCAAAGCTACAAGCAAAAGCACCCAGATATGAGCGACGACACTATTCGTGACCATATAATTAGTGACCTCAAAGAGCACAAGATTGATAATGAGATTATTGAGGTTGAAGTTGCTGAAGAAAACAACCCAATGCAAATGCTTGGTGGCGGAATGGGAATGGAAATCAACATTTCTGAAATGCTTGGCGGAATCCTTCCAAAGAAAAAGAAGAAAAAAAGACTTGCAGTTATTGATGCAATGCACATTTTCTTGAATGAAGAAAGTGAAAAACTTATCGATATGGATAACGTTTCTGCTGAAGCTATTAGAAGAGCAGAGCAAGATGGCATTGTATTTATTGATGAAATTGATAAAATCACAGGCAAAAATGGTAATGGTGGCGGACATGGACCAGATGTTTCACGTGAAGGCGTACAGAGGGATTTGCTCCCAATTGTTGAAGGTTCAACCGTTACAACAAAATATGGTCCAATTAGAACAGACTTTATTTTGTTTATTGCAGCAGGTGCGTTCCACTTGTCAAAAGTTGAGGACCTTATTCCTGAACTTCAAGGAAGATTCCCAACGAGTGTTAGCCTTAATAGCATTAAGTATGAAGACTTTGTAAAGATTTTGTCTGACACACAAAACTCACTCATTTTGCAATATACAAGTTTGCTTGGTGTTGACAATATTAAACTTGATTTTACACAAGATGGTATTGAAGAAATTGCAAGGATAGCAGTGCTTGCAAACGAAACTAATGAAAACATTGGTGCAAGACGTCTTCATTCTATTATGGAAAATCTCTTGGAAGATATTTCATTCAATGCAACAGGTGACCATCCAGAAATTGTTATTAAAGTCGACAAAAAGTATGTTGATGAACATTTGGTAGATATTTGCAAAAAGTTTGATTTAAGCAAATATATTTTGTAAAATATATATGTAGGAGGTCTCGTTATGTTAAACGCAGGTATTATGACAGAAGAAGAATTTGAAGAACTTATCGGTTCTGGCAAGGTTTGTGTTTGTGATTTTTCTGCTTCTTGGTGTGGACCTTGTAGAATGATGGCTCCAATCCTCGAAGATATTTCAGA
>CAZFPH010000080.1:0-5529 GCA_964520955.1 uncultured Lachnospiraceae bacterium | reverse complement strand
GTTGTTTGTTCGTTTTCTAAAATTTCTTCCATTGTTACAACCTTAATATAATAGCAAATAATTTTTGCAAACCCTCTAATAGTAGTCCCGCTGTTACACTATAGTATAACGAGTAAAGCCCCGTTAGTGCAAATAATATGTACACAATTAATGAATTATTTCGCATAAAAGATAAAAATGCGTTGTCTTGTTTGCATAAACTTTCAACAACTTTATAGCCATCAAGCGGATAGATTGGTAGCAAATTAAAAAATGCAAGCATAAAATTAAACGATACTGAAGTCACCAAAAACTCAGCGAGCAAGTTTCCATACCAGCTTGTCATTAAAAATATTGGGCAGAATTTGCAAAGACACATATAAATAAACAAAAACACAGTGCCGAGCAAAAGGTTCATCAAAATTCCCGCTATTGCCACCATAAACTCGCTTTTTCTGCCACGTTTGAAATTTCTTGAATCAACAGGAACTGGATTTGCCCAGCCAAAACCAAATAAGAATAAAAACAAAAAACCCCAAAGGTTAAAGTGTGCAAATGGTGCTAATGTATATCTTTTGCAAGCAACCGCAGTATAATCACCTTCTCTTTTCGCAGCAAAAGCGTGTGCAAACTCGTGAAAAGGCATAGCAACAAAAAGTGCCATAAGCGTTGCTATTAAACTTATTAAAATATTGCCATAATCTTGAATTAGTAACATTTTTTCTCCTACAATGCATAGTATAGCAAATAAATTAACTATAGTCAATTTTTGAAAATAATCATAATAAACAAAAAGCCACGATAAGTGGCTCTTGTTTTACCAAATTTCAACAATTTTCTTTATAGATTCTTTAACTCCAACTGCTCCAACATCATTTTTTATAATCAAATTAATCTCATCAATCACCATATTATTTTTATCAAAAATAAAGAGTTTTCCAACAACATCGCCAGATTTAAGAGGTGCTTTGATATCGTTTAATTGATAATCTGTACTGTAATCCTCGTCACTGCCCTTTTGAAACAACATATAGCTATCTCTTTCAGCATAAATATTTACAGGTTCTTTAGCTGATTTGAATTTTGTTACAGTTGTAGCAATTTCGCTATTAACCACACACTTGTTTTCAAAGTTAGCAAAGCCGAAATTAAATAGCTTGCTCATTTCAGAAAATCTTGTTTTGCTATCGTTAGCTCCAATTATAACACCAATCAGTCTAAGGTTTCCACGAGTTGCTGAGGCTGTCAAACAAAACCTTGCAAGGTCCGTATATCCTGTTTTGCCACCCTCAATTCCGTCATAAGTTTTAACTAGTCTGTTGGTGTTAACAAGACCAGTTTTTCTTCCGCTTGGGTGAATGAAGTCGTCCATCCAAATTTTAGCAAACTTTTTGTAAATTGAATTATTGCAAATTGTTTTGTAAATATTAGCAATGTCAAACGCTGAAGAATAATGGTTTTCGCAAGGAAGTCCCGTGCTGTTTACAAAATTTGTATCGTTTAAATGCAAATCGCGTGCAAACTTATTCATTCTTGAAACAAACAACTCCTCACTGCCAGCAATATGCTCAGCAAGTGCAACCGTACTATCATTGGCTGACGCAATTACTATTGTTTTGATTAAATCTGCAACTTTATATGATGAGCCAGCATCAAGAAACGCCGAAGAACCACCAACAGCTGCCGCAGTTTCTGAAACAACAACGTATTCATTTTCTTTAACAACACCCTTTTCAATTGCATCAAACACAACAGCCAAACTTGCAAGTTTTGTCATTGAAGCAATTGGCAGTCTTTCATTTGCATTTTTTTCAAATAGCACTTTGCCTGAATGATAATCAATAAGCAGTCCTGACTTTGCTGTAATTTGATTTTCTATGCTTGGTTCATTTTTAATGGCGTGTGCAGTAAATGTTGGAAGCACATTTAAAACAAACCCAAATGATAATAAAATCAAAAATAGTTTAAATATCAATTTTTTCATAATATTTTTCCTCTCTGATTTTATTATTTGTAAAATAATGTAAAAATATGTAATGATTAGAAAATTATGTATGTAAAAGTTTTTAATGTGAGAGGAATAACAACGCTTGCAAGAAAACTTAGTAGCACCACAAATACGATTGCAACAATTGTTTTTGTGTGGAAGTCGTTGTCAAACCCGCTTGCAAATCGCTTATCAAACAATGCCTGTTTACTTCTAGTTCTGCAAGTTACGCCATAAAAAATTAAGCAGGCAAAGTAAATAATGTTTATTGGAAGCAATAAACAAAAAACATTAAATATTCCTGAAAAACCATAACTAGTTATAATTGCCGAGTATGAAATGACCATTGCCCCAGCTTGATAACCCACAAACAAATATGACAAAAGCCCAAGATAATAGTTTAAATTCAGCACCAATAATAGCACTAGTGGGCAGAAAAACTGAATTAAAACTTTCCAAAAAAAAGCTAGATAATCAATTGTTCCATTCATTATTGTAAAAACCAGCTTTTTATTACTGCTTAAGAGTTCATAAAACGATTCGTTGGTAAACGATAATATAATGCCTATAATTATGCCAATAAAAAAGGACATACCAAAAAAAATATAGTATGACCTATTTTTATACAAATAACCTTTTATATCATTTAAATTAGGCAAATTAATTTTCACACTACATTGTATGCAATTTTTAAAAACCTTACCACTAAACTTTGTACTTGGATTTGGTTCTTTGAAATTCGTCTGACACAATCAAGTCCGCAATTTTCACCAAAATCTCGCTGTTTCTAGGGTTAAGCAAAAATCTTCTAATATAATCGCAAATGTAATTGTCAGTCACTTCACAGATATCGTGCAAAACACTTTCAAAACAAAGCCTCATTGCTCGCTCAACAGAACCTGCTGTTTTATGAAAATTATTTGCAACAACTGGATAAATTTCATTGCAAACGCTTACTCTATTTTTTCCGCTAACAATAAAGATGTAAACCGCATTCTTCCAGTAATCGTAGCCAAATTTTTTAGGTGAAATTTTCAAACAATTGAGAACTAACTCAACATCATTGCCAATACAATAATACAAATTTGCCATATCGGCTTCTTTGTTGTTAAAATCCCTGTTGTATTTGATATAATGTTCCTTATAAGAAGGATTGAATGATATATAATTATTTATGCTTTCCATACATACATTATACTGATTTCAACAAAAAACACAAATACTTTTTACTTATTTTGAATACTTTTGAATAATATTTAGTTATCTATCATCCAATCTGCATAAATTCCGTAACCTTTTGTTGGGTCTGAAACAAAAACGTGTGTTACAGCCCCAACAAGTTTTCCGTTTTGAATTATTGGACTTCCGCTCATTCCCTGAACAATACCACCTGTTTTGCTGAGGAGTTCTTTATCTGTCACTCTAATAAACATACTTTTGTTGTCTTTCGAAGACTGAAAATATGTCTTTACAATTTCAATGTCGTAATACTTTGGAACAGAACCGTCAATTGTGCATCTGATTTGTGCTTTGCCACTTTTTATTTCATCTCTACTGGCAACCTCAATCAGCTCATCATTAACTAAATTTATGTGTTTTTTTGAAAAGTTTCCATACACACCAAACTTGTTGTTTGTGTCTAAACTTCCAAGTATACTTCCGTTTCTAAGAAATAATCCTTTGAGTTCTCCTGGATTCCCCTTTACACCAGACTTGTACCCCACAATATTGCATTTGTAAATATTGCCTGAATTTACTGGAAGTGCAGAGCCTGTATCAATATCACAAACTGGGTGACCTAATGCACCAAAACGCAGATTATCTTGTCTGATATATGTTATTGTTCCAACACCTGCAGAATTATCTCTTATCCACAATCCAAGTTTGTATTGATGCAATTTTTCGTCGTATTTAGGTTTTATTGTTGTTTGTCTTTCTTCGTCATTGCGTTTATATGTAATTTCCAACATTTCGCCTGCGTAAGTCTCGCTATTTATAAGTTTCGAAATTTCTTCTAGACTATTAACACTTACGCCCTCAATTCTTGTTAAAATATCACCCTCTTTTAACTCGTAAGCACTCTCATTTGAGATAGCAACTATAACAACGCCTGAACATTTGATAGTAAAGCCCAGCGGATAACCACCAAGGTAAACGTACACACTTTCACGCTTTGCAATGGGATTGTTTTCTTTTTTGAAAAGAGTCTTAACAATTTCTTTTAATGTTGGAATTTTATAAGTAATCGCCCCTGAGCAAAAATTGCTTGGTGTTGACTTGATAGCTACAGGATTGACAAGCGTTGCAGTAAAGCTCAATAAGCACATCATAATTAATACGATTTTATTTATGACCGACTTAATTGAAAATTTACTCATAAAAAAACTACTCCTAGATAAAAGTAGTTTTTGAAATTTTATTAAAAATATGTGTAAATTTTTATTTTTTCACGTTATTTATTTTTTTCAGCAAGCATAAGTTTTGCATGATTGATAGAAAAATCAGAAATTGTTCCACCGATTATTCTTGCAATTTCATAAACCTTTGACTCTTCGTCTAATAGTTTTAGCGAAGTTCTAGTTTTGCCATCTTGCTCCGCTTTTGATATAAAGAAATGCGAATCGCCAAAACAAGCAACTTGTGCTAGATGAGTTACGCATATCACTTGGTGAAGTTTTCCAATTTTTGCAAGTTTCCTTGCAAGTTCGTTTGCCGTATCACCACTAATACCCGTGTCGATTTCATCAAAAATCATAGTATCCACTTGGTCAATTTCAGCTGTAATATTTTTTACCGCAAGCATAAATCTGCTCATTTCACCGCCACTAGCAACCTTGCTGAGTGGTCTGAGTGGCTGACCCGAGTTTGCAGTGAACAAATACTCAATGCTGTCATACCCTGTTTCGTCACAGTTATCGTAACATTTTGGTTTGAAACCGATTTCAAACTTTGAACTACGCATTGAAAGTTCTGCAAGTTCGCTAATAACCTTTGCCTCAAAAATCTTGGCACATTTTTTTCTAAGATTTGAAAGCACTGCACCCTTTTCATTTAATAGTTCAATGGTTTGTTCTCTTTCTTTTTCCAGTCTTTCAACGATTTCAGCTGAGTTAATCAGTTTGTCATATTCATTTTTTATGTTAGATAAGTATTCATTTATTTCGGCAATACTTGAACCGTATTTCTTCTTTAATGATGATAACAAGTCTAGTCTTTTTTCATTTTCAGATGCCGAGTATTCGTCAAAATACAAACTATCCTCAAGTTCGGACAATGATTCATCAATATCTTCAATTTCGTACCTAACTGAAGATAATCTTTTTGCAAGCTCTTCGTTTTCTGGAAAATATTTTACAAGTTCCGAGAATTCATAATCACATTTTTTAACGAGCCCAACCATACCATAATCCACACCCTCGCCTGAAAAGTATGATTTCAACCTTTTTAGCGACAATGCTATCTTTTCTTGATTTAAAACTTTCATTCTAAATTCTTTTAAAGACTCTTCTTCACCTTCAACAAAGTTTGCTTCTTCAATCTCATTAATTTGATAAGCGTAAAGG
>CAZFPH010000079.1:0-5535 GCA_964520955.1 uncultured Lachnospiraceae bacterium | reverse complement strand
TATTATATTTTTGTATCAACACTAAATTTCTTTGACTTGAAAATACTAGTAATGTTATAATTTTTATGTATTAAACTAATTATGTTTAATTGATTACAATCTTACAAAAGAAGGAACTATAGTGATAAAGCTGAATCAATGTGTCATAACAAGTAATGATGAAAATAAAGATGCAACAAACGTTATTAGAGCTATTAAAAAGGCTGGGTTTGATGGCGTTTTTTTGCAGTGGTACAATAATAATGATTTACTATTAAAACAAGAGGAACAATTTGAACTTTGTAAGAAACTTGGTCTCAATGTTGAGTTTGTGCATTTAGGATATAAGGGCATAAATAATCTTTGGGTTGAAGGTGTAGAAGGAGACTTACTTGTTGATGGATACTTAAAAGATTTGGAAGTTTGCAGTGCTTACGCAGTAAAACTAGTTGTTATGCATTTAACCAGTAAATATACCGCTCCTGAACCAAATATGGTTGGGGTTGCAAGAATTAAGAAAATTGCTGATTATGCAGAAAAACTTGGCATTAAAATTGCACTTGAAAATACCAAGATTTTCGGATACCTTGAGTATGTGTTTGATTATATCAAAAATGACAATCTTGGTGTTTGCTTTGATATTGGGCATTGTCACTGCCACTTTGAAGATAGGTTTAGTTGGGATAAATTCAAAGGTAAAATTTGGGCTTTACATTTGCACGATAATCACGGAAAGATTGAAGATGAAAAGGAAAGAGATGAACACCTACTTCCTTTTGATGGAACAATAAATTGGGATTATTTTGTGGAAAAATTGATTAAAACTGGTTACAATGGTTCAATTACTTTAGAATCACATAATAAACATTATAAAAATTTATCGCTTGACGAATTTTATAAACTAAGCTATGAAAAGGCAAGTCTTTTGAAGGATAAATTTCAATCAGGAGGTTTGCTATGAAAAAGAAAACCTTGATTAGTTTGATTTGCTCAGTGGTTCTTTCAATTGTATTTGTTGCCTTTACCTTAATTGTTAAATTTGTAGATGTTTCACTGGTTGGTAATACTGGAAAAGAGATTGGGCTCTCAAGTTTTAATAGTTATTTCTTCCTAAGATTAGAACCACTAGATATTTGGCATACACTCAGTAATATTATTTTTGCAATTGCTTTGCTTATCGCTGTTGCATTTGTTATTGTTGTAATTTATCAATTTGTCACTAGAAAAAGTTTAAAAAAGATTGACAAAGATATTGTTGCAGTTGTTTCAAGTTATATACTTGTTGCAATTGTTTATGTTTTTTTTGAATTGGTTGTTGTGAACTTTAGGCCGATTTTAATTGATGGGGCGGTGGAGGCTTCGTATCCATCGTCTCACGTAATGATTTCTCTTGTGGTAATTACTTCCGCTGTAATGTTTTTGTGTGGTAGAGCAAATACTAAGATAAGGAAGGTGTTAGCAATTGTTTTTGGAGTTATGCTCTCGTTGATGGTTATTATCTTCCGAATTCTTTCAGCAAGACATTGGATAACCGATATTATTGCAGGTGTTTTAATTGCACTTGTTATATTATCTTGTTATGTATTAATAACAAATATTATAAACAAAAAAGGTGATGTTCATGATAAATAAAGACAATAAAACTAAATTTGTTGAGTTTGTAAAACTTGCAGAATTTGGCGAAATTTTGGAAAAGTTTCCGCTGATAATTTCTACAGTTGATAAGGCGTGTCCTAACATTTGTGTGGCGTCAGATTATTGTATTTTAGATAATAAAAAAAATACTCATTTCAAATAATGAGATGGTTAACACTCCTGATAATATTTTAAACAATGAAAATGTGTGCTTGATATGTCTCTCATCTAATTATTCTGGTATAAGGCTTAGGGGAACTGCCAAATACTATGATGGTGGCGAGCTGTTTGATTTGTTGCAAAGAAAATTTAAAAATGAAAAAGCAAACCCTAAAGGTGCTATTGTTGTAGAAGTTTTAAGTGTGGAAGTTTTTTGGTTAAAAACTGCAAAAAATATAATTTTATGGTGAAATTATGGAGAAAAAACGCAATTTTTTAAAAATTATTGCAATAATTTTAATAATTGGTATTGTTGGTGTAATTGGATATTTTATCTATGATAAGTCCGATTTTTCTAATCCATCATATTTGATTGTGCTCAATGCTAGTGGTGGCATTTGCGATGTTGATGAAATTGAGGTTAAGAAAAAAGATAATCAAACACTCCCAACACCAACAAAAGAAGGGTATGAATTTCTTGGTTGGTATTATGGCGACACAAAATGGACTGACACATCAAAAATAAAAAAAGACATAACGCTTGTTGCAAAATGGAAAGTTTTGATGTTTGATATCACGTTCATTGTCGATGGATATAGTACAATTATTTCTAGCAGTTATGGTTCTTATCCTGAGTACGGTTCAACACCAGCAAAGCCATCTACAGCTTTATATGAGTATGAATTTATTGGTTGGCAACCTGCTCTTGAAATTGTTAAGGAAGATGCAACATACACAGCTGTTTTTAGTGAATCAGAAATTAAGTACACCGTCACATACAATTCAGCAGGTGGTGAGTGCTCGGAAAGTTCTGTTGATGTCTCTCCAAACGAAACAATAACTTTGCCATCTGTTACAAGAGAGGGTTATGAATTTCTTGGTTGGTACAATGGCGAAACAAAATGGACAAATACAACAGAGGTTACTGCTGACGTTGAGCTTACTGCAAAATGGAGCATTTTACAATTCGACGTAACATTTATCGTTGATGGCAATCAATCAACCAAAACTTACGACTGGGGAACATATCCAAGTTTTGGCTCAATACCAACAAAGCCAGCTACAAATTATGCCACTTACGAGTTTACGAGATGGGAACCTGCTTTAGAGGCTGTTAAAGCAAACGCAACATACACTGCAGTTTTTACTGAAAATGTAATTACATACGCTGTTTCAGCCACTGCAAATTATCCACAGGCTTGCACAATAACTGGAAGCGGAAACTTTACTTATGGTTCAAGTACTGATGTTGAAATATCAAATGTTAATACAGGTTTTGAGTTTGATGGTTGGTACAATGGCGGAACGCTCTATAGCAAAGATTTAAAACTTGAATTTGATAATATCTCTGAAGATATTACGTTGGTTGCACAATTTTCTTTAATAACGGCGTACATCACTTATAGTGACGGCGTTGATGATAAAGAACTAAATAATCCAAATCCAACAGAGTACACAGTTTTAGATGGAACTATTAATTTACAAAATTTAACTAGAGAAGGCTATGAAATGCTTGGTTGGTATTCATCTGGAACAAGGGTGAGTTCAATAGATTGCTCACAGCTTAATAGTTACACACTTAGTGCTTTTTGGAAAATTTTGACATATACAATTTCATATGACCTTGATGGTGGCACTGTATCAACTGAAAACCCAACAACTTACACAATTGAAAATGTGGAAATTTTGGTTACAAATCCAACTAAGCCAGATTTTGAATTTGTGGGCTGGATTGGTACTGGGCTCACATCGCCAACACTCGAACTTAAAATTCCAACAGGTTCAATTGGCAACAGGGAATACAAGGCTGTTTGGAGAACCCTTCTAAATACGGTTTCGTTTGTTGTTGATGAAACACCACTTGCAAAAAATACACTTTATATAGACTATTACACTGCATTGACTGCACCTGCTGTTGATGTTGAAGATTACAATATGCTGGGCTATGAAATTGATGGCTGGTATACAGACTCTGCTTGCACAAGCAAATACACGTTTGGTAGTAGTATTAATAGCGATTTAACACTTTATGGTACGTGGAATTATTTTATGGGCGAGGGCTTTTATTCAAGTCTATCAAAGTTTAAAACCGCTAACACATCTACAGCAATCAATATAAATTCCTTTGAAGAACTTGTTGCCTATATTGAGTATGTAACTTTTTATGATATAACATCTAGAAATTTAATAAAACTCACATACAAAACATTAACCACAAGTCAGGCTTTGTTTAACGAATATTCTAGTGCGGTCGACGAATCTAGCTACCCAAGAACTTCAATTCTTAGTTACTCAACCCAAGGTGTTACATCAACAGGTTCAATATATATTTCTACAAGCAGGGCAAGTATAGAATGTATTTATGTTGCTGACCCATCAAAAAACTATGTTTGTGAGCAACTAGAAAGTGCAAACTTTGTTAATAAAGCAAGTTCAAGAGACTTTGATTTTGACGATTTTGCAATAAACAAAATTAAGAAAACTTTAAAAGTTGAAACTAGCAATCAGCTTGTGTACGCTCTAGAAAATGGACTTTATCCTGAATGTGTGGCTGGTTCTAGTGCAGAAAGCATTTATAACAAAGCCAGAGCAGTGCTTACTAATATTTGTGATGATACAATGACATATATCGAAAAAACAAGGGCCATTTATGAATGGCTGATTATGAATGTTCAGTATGATAATTATGCAGTGTATTCTTCAAAGGTTATAAATAATTGGTGGAGTTATGACGCCTGGTATGCAGAAGGTGTGTTTAATAATGGTGTTGCTGTGTGTGATGGTATTGCAAAAGCGTTTTTAATACTTGCAAAAATTGAGGGTATTCCAGCAATCAGAATTAACAGCACAGACCACGCTTGGAACAAAGTTTATATTGGCGGTGAGTGGTATGGTATGGATTCAACACACGGAAATATTGTTGTAAATAACACTTACGAAGTTTTGTCTTACACGTCGTTTATGTTTACAGATGATTATAAAGAGTCAGAGGGTGATTATTCAATAAACTATGCAGATGTAGTTGCTGATGATATTTTTGATTATTATGATTATGTTGACTATGACCCATCAGATGCTGAAATTGATTTATTTATTGAATCATTAGATGACTTGAAAGAACTTTTGGAGTGTTTTGATAATGTTAGTTGGAGTTCGGATTATTTCACGATTGAAATAGCAGTTTCTGGCTCGTTTACTGATTTTGAAGATGTTGCAAGTTCTGCTTTTGATATTGTTTCTTATGACCTTGAACTCACATCGTCAGGGCTTTCTGATAGTTCAGGCAATGATATTTACATTCTATATGTAGCTTAAACAAAAAAGGGCAATAAGCTCTTTTTTGTTTTGATAAAAATACTTTTGGTGTAAAATTATATTTACAGGGAAAATATTATGGAAACTAAGCAAAAGAAATATAATAACGGATTAAGACTGGTGTCTCAAAAAACAAATAGCAAGGTAGTTGCAATAAACATACTTTTTAATGTTGGTTCACAAAATGAAACAAAAGAGCAAGAAGGTTACGCTCATTTTATTGAGCACTTAATGTTCAAAGGTTCAGAAAATTACACTGCCGAAGATGTTATGGATAAGTTCACTTTTCTTGGAGCTGATTACAACGCATACACAACAAGAACGGTAACAAGGTATACTTTTAAATGTTTGAAGGATAATTTTGAAGAGTGTTTCAAAATTTATGCTGATATGCTTCTTACTGCAAAATTTGATAGTAAGGAAATTGATAAAGAGCGAGAAGTTGTT
>CAZFPH010000078.1:0-5535 GCA_964520955.1 uncultured Lachnospiraceae bacterium | reverse complement strand
GCTTAGAAATATTATACAATAGCCTTAACAAAGGAAAATTCTATGAAAATCAATTATATACTTAGTGACACCATAAAAAACGCTACAACTAGAGCACTTGAAGAAGTTACAAAACGTGCGGAAAGTAATCTTTTTAATGATTACATTGTTATTGTGCCTGAAACAAAGTCTATCGCCATTGAAAGGGAGTTATTGGACCTTAGCAGTTCGGGTGCATTTGCAAATATTTATATCTATAACTTTGTTAGGTTGCTTTCAAGGTTTGGTTCGATAGATTCACACAAAATCGTTTCAAAACAAACCTGTGTAATGATTATAAAAAAGATTATCACTGAAAATGTAAGCAAACTTTCTTGTTATAAAAAGACATCTAAGTCTGTTGGGTTTGCGGAGAAAATTTACGACACAATTCAGCAATTTAAGTCAAGTGAGGTTTTTCCAGAAGATTTGAAACAGGTGCTCACAAACTGTTCAAAATCGCTCAAATTTAAGCTTGAGGATATTATATTTTTGTATGAAGAATATGAAAAGGTTTTTAAGGATAATTTTATTGATGATTGTGACAAACTTAATCTTTTGAAAACTTTTGCTAACACCAATGAAAATTTGAAAAATACTGAATTATATATTGTTGGGTTTGATAATATCACTTACGAAATGGGTTCTGTTCTTAGGGAACTTGCAAAAAATGCAAAGGAAATTACGTTTTCGTCTGTTTATTTTAATGAAAAACGTGAAGATAAGCATTTGCAGAAAAATGAGCTTTTTAACAAATTTAAACATATTGGAGACAGCTTAAAACAGCCTTATGTTCCTGTGTTTTTCAAAACGATGGTAAAAGGCGATTTTTACGCAATAAAAAATTACTTATTTTCTACCAAAAAGTATCAGGTTCAGCCTACTGGCAGTGTTTCTGTGTTTGAGGCAAGGTCAAAAAGGCAAGAGATTGAATACGTTGCAAGCAAGATTATTGACGAGATTAAGGCAGGCAAGAGGTTTAAAGATATTGCCGTGCTTGCACCTACACTTGCCGAAGAGGCTCATCTTTTTGAAAAATACTTTACTGATTACGGAATTCCTTATTATATAAAAAGGGATTATGATTTGGTGGGAAATCCGCTTATAAAGCTCGTTAGCGGTGTGTTTGAGCTTGTTAGTTCACATTTGTCGAGTGAAAAAGTGTTAAAATTCCTTTCAAATGCATATGTTGACGCTGGCTCGTACGCAGAGTTTGAAAATTTTGTTTACGAAACAGGTATTAATTATAGTAATTTTATCAAGGATTACGAAGTAAAAACTCAAGATTTATCAAAAAAGAAAAAAATTGAAAATAACTTAAACTATATCAAAATAATATACACAAAATATGCAGAATATTTAAAGAAAGCCTCTAGTGTTTCGGATTATATCGAGGTTGTAAAGAACATCTTAGTTGATTTTTCAGCAGAAAAAAAGACAGAGGAATTTGCAATTGCTCTTGAAAGTGCTGAATTTTTGGAAGAGGCGGAGGTATTTAGAAAAGTTTACAAAAAAATCACAGAACTTACTGAGTCACTTCTTCAGTTTATGGGAGAAATGCAGGTTTCAAGTGACGAGTTTCTGCAAGTGTTTTTATCAGGTTTTTCTACATTAAAAATTAATTTAACGCCAATGAGTGTTGATTCGGTTCTTATTCAAAGTGACACCGATGGTTTTTATGGCGTTAAAGATTTATTTATTGTTGGTGCAAACGAAGGAAATTTTCCGATAAAACTTGTTGATAGCGGAATTGTGCTAGATGGCGAGCTTGAAGAAGCTAAGGAGATTGCTAAAAAGCAAATCGAACCAACTGTTAAGCAAATTAACGCTCGTGAAAATTACTCAGTGTATGAGGCGATGTTACTCCCAAGCGAAAAACTGTATATATCTTACTCATTGAAGGCTATTGATGGCTCAGAAGCAAAACCAGCAATGGTTGTTACAAACTTAATTAATCTTTTTGGCGAAAGCATTTTAAATAGGTCATTTAAGTCTAACAGCGGTGAGTCACTAAAAATATGTCAGGATAAATTTGCAGAGCATATTAGCGATTATCTAAGAGGGGATTACAATCTAGACGCTCTTTGCAAAGAGTACTCGAAAATTTCAGAAACACTTTCTAAAAATTACACAAACGCAATTGCAAAGTTTAACGAGCCTGTTGCAGAGTTTGTAATAGATGAGCCTGAGGAAATTTATTTCAAAAACAACAAAACAAGCATAAGCCAGCTTGAAAAATATTTTGCTTGCCCTTATAAGTTTTTTGCAAATTATGGATTAAGGCTTAAGGAAAATAAAAATTCAAAACTCTCAGGGCTGGATATTGGTACGATTATCCACAGGGTTGCAGAATTATTCATCAAAAACATAGACACCATTAAGGAGCAACCTGATGGTGAAATTGATAATCAGATTAACCTTATAACTAAAACAGCGTTTGAAGAACAAGAAGTTAATTTAGATGCAAACAAAGCAGTTGTAAGTTTTGTGGAAAAGGAAGCGGTTAGACTTTGCAGATATATTTTATTTGAACAAGAAATATCGTCATTTAAAACAAACGCAAGCTTGAATGAGTATTCATTTTCTGGCGATAAGGCTGTTGAACTTAAGCTTGCCAGTGGCAAATCTGTTTACATTGAGGGTAAGATTGACCGAACTGACGAGTGTGTAAATCACAAAAGAATTATCGACTACAAAACAGGTGATATTTCTAATGATTTATCTAGCATTTATTTTGGCAAAAAAATTCAGCTTGTTTCATATTTAATGGCATCGGACAAGATGTCGGATAAGAAAATTGCAGGTCTGTTTTATTTCCCAATTCACAGTGATTTTGTAAAAAATAATTCAAAAATTGATAATTTATACAAATTACAAGGATTTTTATTAGATGACATTGAGGTTGTAAAAAGAATGGATAACACGCTTTCTTTTGAAAACCCATCTAGCAGTCTTGTTCCATTAAAAATAAAAACGAGCAAGGAACTTGTAAACACTAACACATTTGAAATTAGCAAAACTTCGCAAAAAAGATATTTTACAGAAAACGAATTTGAGGCTTTAAAAAATTACACGAAAGAGCTTTCAGCGGTTGCTGTTGATGAAATTTTGTCAGGATATATTGAGCCATCTCCGCTTGCACTAAAGTCTGAAGATGGACATTATGAATGTGACAGGTGTGAGCTTTCAGGTTTTTGTGGTCTAAAAAATGCAAGGCTTGCCGATGGTAGAAGATGCGATAGCAAGGTTGATATGGCGAGTTTTAAAATAGAGGAGGTGACTAATGATTAATTGGAAAGAAGAACAGCTAGAAGCAATTACTGACCAAAATCACAATTTGCTTGTTAGTGCCTCGGCTGGTAGTGGAAAAACTACAGTTATGATTGAAAGAATTTTTAGACTTATCACTGAAAAAAGAGTGCCTATCACAAAGTTTTTGGTTGTAACGTTCACAAAAAATAGTGCCAGCGATATGAAGAAAAAATTAATCACAAAATTGTCTGATAACACAGAAGATGATTTTGTTCTTGAGCAAATTGACGACGTTGCAGTTAGTGATATTTCAAATCTGCATAGTTTTTGTTCAAGGTTAATTTCGACCTATTTTTACGAGGTAGGTGTTGACCCTGCGTATCACATTATTGACGACAGGGAAGCGTTTAGCTTGAAAAACAAAGCACTCACAAAATTGTTTGAGCAAAAACAAAATGAAAACGATTTAAGCTTTTTTGAACTTTTTGAAATCTTTCAAAAAAAGAGAAATGATTTCAAATTAAAAGAAATAATTATGCAGTTTAATAATATTTTAAACTCGCATTTGGACGGCAAAAAGTGGTTTGAAGAAAATTTGCAGGTTTCACATAACGATAATATTGCAAGCAATAAATGTGCAAATTTAATCAATAACTATGTTTCTTCAAGGATTTTGGAAGATGCAAAAATCGTAGACGAATTTGCAGATAAATGCCTTGAAAATGGTGCAGACAAACTCTCAGCACACTTTGTTGAAATTTCTTCAAAACTTAGAACGATTAACGCAAAAAATAGTTTTGTGGTTAACAGCAAAAATGCCTATAGCATAGATTTTGGCAGGTCGCCAGCTCCACCAAAAGACGTTAAGTTTTTGAGTGAAGAAGCTTCAAAAATAAAAAAAGAATTACGCAAAAATTTAGAAAGTTACAAGTCTAACTTTGTTTCTGATGATGAAGGTATTTTAAACGAGGGAATTAGGTCTGCAAAATTAAGGCTTGAAAAATTGTTTGAACTCACAACTGCTTTTAATGAAATTTATTCAAAGTTAAAGCAAGAGGCAAGCGGTCTAGATTTTAACGACCTTGAAAGGTATACACTAAAGATTTTGTCGAATGGCGATATAAGGCAAGCGGTAAAGCAAAAGTATGAATACGTTTTTGTTGATGAATATCAGGATATTAACAGCGTTCAGGAAGAGATTATATCACTTGTTTCTTCAGATAATAACAGATTTATGGTGGGTGACGTAAAACAAAGCATTTATAGATTTAGACTTTGCGACCCTGAAATTTTCTTAGATAAATACGAAAAATATAAAACTAATGCCGAGCCAAACAAGCTTGTGAAACTCAATTGCAATTTCAGAAGCGATAAAAATATTTTAAAGTTTGTCGATAAGATATTTTCTGGTGTTATGACTGAAAAATTTGGTGAACTTGACTATGCAAAAGATGCGGTCTTTAATGCTGGTGAAGACAATCCAGACTCGCTAGAAAGCGTGAATTTGCTTTATATCGACACAGAAACTTCTAAGCCTGAAAAACCTGTTGCAACTGGTGTGTATTCGGTCAAAAATCATACTCAGGAAGAAACCGAAGAGGGCGAAAGAGCCATTGCCGAGGGGGTTTTGGTTGCAAGCAAAATAAAAGAGCTTGTTGACCCATTAAAAGAAGGTCACTTGATGTTTAAAGATATTGCAATTTTAGTTGCGTCAAGAAACGACGCGACTGCTAAATTTATTGAGACATTAAGGGCTTTTAACATTGATGTTAATGCCGACGATAAAAGGATTTTAAGAGAAGAGCCACACATTGAGGAAATTATTGAATTCATAAAGCTTTTGTGCAATGATAACGACGATTTTTGCGTATTTAAAGTTTTAAAGAGTAGATTTTTTAATTTTTCTGATAATGAACTTGTGGAAATCAGAAAACTTGACTATAAAGTGAGATTTTTTGAATGCTTAAAACTTTTTGATAAGCTTGAAAACGAAGAGTTAAAACATAAAATCCAAAATTTTAACAAAAAAGTTAGGGAATATTCGTCGATTGCAAAACTTGTGAGTGTAAAATTTTTGGTTAATAAAATTGTTGATGATTTTGATATTAGAAAAATCAATTTGCTCGATATTAATGGCAAGCAATTAAATGAAGATTTGGATAGCTTTATTTCAATGCTTTCACAAGGTTCTGCAAGCGAATTTGTTCTTGAACAATTAGACGAACCACTTGAAACTGAAAACTCGCAGGGTGGTGACGCAGTGAG
>CAZFPH010000077.1:0-5547 GCA_964520955.1 uncultured Lachnospiraceae bacterium | reverse complement strand
TCTGATTGCTACTTCTTGTCTTTTTTTAGCTGATTTAATAATTGGCATATTATATTTGCTCCTTTGCAATATTACTAAGCACAAGTTTACCACAAATTTTCTGCGTTTGCAAGTATTTGACTTAATATTTTTTTATTATTTTGATTTATGGAGATTATGTCTTTGGTGTTTAAAAACTTAACGCTATGTTTTTTTTGAGGGGCAACGCCCAAAATATTTGCTCTTCTTGCAAGTTCTTTACAAACCCCAGCGTTGCCATCTATTGTTGGGATTTTAGTGAATTTTTGGAGCAAATTTTTGATAAAAACATAATGTGTGCATCCCAAAACAATTGAGTCATAATTTTGTGATTTAGTCACAACTTTCATAACATCTTTTAAAAGTTCTGCATAAGAAAAATACGATTTATTGGCAAAATAGTTCTCAATATTTTTTGCAAGAGTACTAATTGCAAGCACACTTATTTTGCTTGATTGTTTGCTTTTTAAATCTATAAATTTTTTCTGGCGAGCCGTTGCTGGAGTGGTTAGTGCTAAAATGTTTTTAAAACTTAGTTTATTTGCTAGGTTTATTGCGGGCTCTGTGCCAATGAAATGTATGTCTTTAAACGTGTTTCTGAGGTGTTCTATTGATGTGGTTGTTGCGGTGTTGCACGCCAAAAGAACAATGCTAAAACTGCATTTTTGTCTTAATTTTACTATAATTTCACTCAAAAAAGACTGAATTTCCGTGTTCGAATGTGCTCCGTACGGACAATGTTTATTATCTGAAACATATAAGTAATTATAATTATTTTGCTTTTTTATACACTCAGCAAGTGTAGATAGTCCTCCAATGCCACTATCTATAACAACAATATAATCTTTTTTCATACTAAAGTATATGCAAAAAATAAAATAAATTTAGGGAATTTGGAACAATATGAAAAAAACAGGCGAGTGCCTGTTTTTTTGTTATCTGGTTGCAACTTTTCCTCTTGCTCTAATAACAAATAAAGCGATAACAGCAACGATTATACAAGATAATACGATAAGCAAAATAGCAGAGAAATTAAGTTTTTTATCTAGGCTGAAGGTTGCACTTTGAGATGTTCCCATTGAATCGACAAGGTACACGTGATATGTGCCATATTCGGTGAATGTTAGTGTACTATTTCCTTTTTCATAATTGAGTTCATACTCGGTTGTTTGGTTGTTAAAAGTTACTCTAACAATTAGTGTTCCAACGCCCTTAAATTGTAAATCAAGTTTGTCTTCTGTCTTTTTTTCATCGTCGCTGACTTCAATTTCAATCTTTTCTATGCTAACTTGCTCCATACCATAACTGATGGTGTATCTGTTTATGAATGTTTTATCAAGAAGTTGAGAGCGGATTGCTGAATCATCAATGCTAAACTTTGTAACTAATGTCATAGTTGAAAGAATGTTCTTGTCATAGTTAATAATTTCAGTTTTATACGGCTTTGAAGCTTCATAAGTATCAAGTTTTTGCTTTCCGTTTTCAAAGATAGGTTGACCATTTTCGTCAACTTGAGGGACTGAAAAGGTGGTTTTTGCGTGTTTAACAATTGTGTATTCGTAGTAAATATAACTAGAAGAATCTTTTTTGTAGATTGTCACCTCATAGTAAGCGTCGTCGGTGAATAAAAGGGTGAAATCATCAGAGGTTTCAAGTTGTTTTTTTACGTCTTCAACGCTGTATGTTGTTTTTGTTGGAATATTTGAGCTGCCACCGAATGTAGTCTTTCTAACCTCAATCTTATCGATTACATTTTCGAGTAAAATTGGATTTCCATCAGCACCAACACCTAAATTTTTAAGGTTTTTGATGGTTGTTAAAACATTGTAGTTTAATGTTGAAGTACTAACAATATATTCAATTGGATTATTTTCGTCGTCATAGGTTTGTGAAATAATGTAAATATTTTCAAATGCTGTAACGGTTTTGTCTTTAATATAGAAAGATGTGTTGTAGAAGTTTGCGTTGTTTAATCCATAAACATAAGTTGAGTCGTAAATCTTTATATCATATCGTCCTGTTTGATTAAAAAGAAGTGAAAATAAGTTAAAATCAGTGCCATTTAATTTGCTTATGGCTGTTGAAGTATCAAGTACAAAACCATCAGCACCATCGCTAATTAATGCAGATGCAAGGTATTTGTTGTTACTTTCTTTTTCAGTATCAATGTAGTTTACGAATAAATATTCAGATGAATTGTATTCCTTTGAATACAGCTCAAAGGTATAAATAAAGCCGTTATAGTTAATGTCGAAAAATAGGGGATTGGTTTCAGTGTAGTTATTGTTTAGAAAATCAATTTGAACGTTGAGGTATACTTGCTCACGTCTGATTGTATTTTCAATGTATACACCATCGCCGGCATCTAATCCATCACAAGTGAATCTCACGATAGGATTTTCAGCATTCGCAAACTTGACAACAGGTTTGCTGAAATTTATTGAGTAATTTCTTGTTGATGAAGATGTTCTGATAGCAAATCTGAAATCTGAAGTGTCAGATAAGTTTTTGTAAGCGTAGCCAGTAATGAGTGTGATTGTTCTAGTTTCGTTATCGTTATTATCGGTGTAAGAAATTACTGATGAGAGTTGAGTTGTGACTGTTGGAGCGAGTGTTATACTACCTGATGGGTCACTATTATAGATATTTAAGATATGACTTTCATTAATTGTTCTGTAGTAATAAGTTGTGTTGTTGTAAACAAACGATAATGGATAACTGCCTGTAGAACCATCTTTTGTGAGTGTTGTGCTCCAAGTTATTGGGTAGTAATTTGAAGAATCTAAAGAGTTTTCAAAGTAATAGTTATATGCAATAGGGTTTATTGATATTGTAACTGTGCCGTTTGCGATAATGTATGCAGAGTTATCAATAGTTTTTATATTTGCTGTTTTTATCATCTGACCTTGCTGAGAGATTGTTATATATTTGAATATTTCAAGCTCTTTAACTTCATCAGCTGCACTTGCATTTTGTTTTGGCAAGGCAAAAGTTATTAGCGGAACTAATAATAGCAAACTGAATAAATATATTACTTTTTTTAGAATCTTCATAAATTTTTCCTTCTAAAATTAAAAATCTTCATTGCTTAAAACGATGCTGTTTCTACGTTTTATGTCATAGAACACCTCGCTTTCTTTAAAGGTTCTTCCTGGGATAAATTCTGCAGGAACGCTACCAATTTTGTAGATGTCCAAACACTTAAAGTAAGGAGTAACAATTGCTTTACAAGGGTATTGTTGGAAGTTGTTTGTAATGTTTTGTCCAAGAGGGATTTTGTCAAGTTCTGAAGGGTGAATAAGGGGAACTTGTTGAAGTGATGTTGATGTTGAGCTTGTTCCTTTTTCTTTTCCATTACCTTCGTTTTTTGTTTTACTATCAACTTCGATTGTGTGGTTACCAAGTTCTTTTGAAAACTCTTCACGAGTTTTAAGGTCAGGAGTTCCGTAGAAAAGTGTTGAACGGCACTGACCACGAACGATTTCGGCAACTTCTTTGCCGTAAACATCGTCAAGCTGAGCATAAGACTGAATAGCCATATTAAGATAAATCCAACGTGAACGAGCAACGGTGATGATACGGTTTAAACCTTCAATTTTTGGCATATTAGCAAACTCATCGAGGATGTAGAAAAGAGGTCTTTTTAAGTGAGCCATCTTGTCTTCGTTAACAGTTTCGTTGGCACGTGCCTTTTGAACGAACTCTTTGTATGCTTGTGAAATACAAACAGAGGCAAGTTTATATCTGGTTGCTCTTTCATCAGGAATTTTGATAAAGAATGCTGTTGGCTTATCGTCAAATTCTGTGAAACGGATATCGTTTGCTGATGTTAAGAAACAGATACCGTTATCTGAGAAAATTGAAAGGTTTGTTGTGAGTGATGACATATAACCGTCACGAGTAACGGTTGCTTTTGTTTGTGTGATGTTGGTTGAAAGTTCTTTTGATTTTGAAAGTGGGTCACGACCAGAGAAGTAATCTTTTACAACTTCATAGTCGTCATCTTTGTTCATAGCAATTTTAAATGCGTTAAAGAAACAGTATTTTTCTTTGGTCATACCAAGAGCTTCGTTTTCACTATCCTCAAGCATAGCAACAAGGCAGGCAAGGAAATAGTCACGAGCACCATCAGTCCATTGTTTGTTTTTTGGGTCTGGGTCTGATGGAACAATCGCTGATGCAATATCGTTTAAACTTTCCATACAGTCATCTTTGATTTTTTGTTTTTCAACGTCAACTTCAACAAGTGTTTCACGAAGTGTTGAAAATGCTTTGCCTTCAAATTCATACCACTCAGAACTCTTGATTTCTCCAGCTTTTAAAAGGTTAGGATAGTTTTTGATAGGGTCGTTTGTGTGTTTTAGGATATTTTCTTCCATATGCAAACGTTTTTGCCATTGTTCGTAGATATTTTCAAGTGGGTTCCAACGTTTACTTGCATAAGGTTGAGTAAGATCAAGTTGCAAAACGGTGTAGCCTTGGTTTTTGAACTTTAAGCTGTGGTGAGCGAAAATTTCTCCTTTAGGGTCGGTGATGAAAACAGAAGGTCTGTTTTTTAGTTCAGCGATGATTTGCATTGTTGGTTCAACCCAGCATGCAGTTTTACCAGTACCAGAAGCACCGACGATTAAAACGTGGCAAGGTGGGGTGAAGTGAATATTGATATTTCCGTGTTTGAGTTCAAATCTGAAAGGTACACCCTGAATTGAAAGATTTTTTAAATCTGTGAATTTGCAATGTTTGAAGTTTTTGTCAAGTTCTTTAAGAGAAGCAAAGTGTTGGTTTTCCATATCTTTTTTACCCTTAAGTTTGCTGTCTTTGTCCTTTGCAGAAAAATTGAGAATGTAAAATAGTTCAACACATAAAAATACCAAAAAGGTAACAGTTAATGATGTTGACGATGTGAATGATAAAACTCTATCAAGCAAAAAATAGTTAATAAAAACACCGGCAGCATAAGAAATTATTGCCATAAAAAGTGACATCCAAATAAAGTTAAAAAAGTTAAACTTAGTATTCTTTTCCTTAGACATAATATCTCCTAATAATAATACTACTCAAACAAATTATAACATAATCAAAAAATTTAGTAAAACAAATTATCGAATGCTTTTTAAAAATATTTTAAAAATCTAAAAATTTTAATTTTAAAATGGCGATTAAAATAGTTGCTAGATTTTTTTTATTTTGTTATTATAAAAATGAAATATGTTAGGAGATGGACGATGGAAAATTTTTTAAGTGCCATTTATTTTTTGTTGGAAGACGCTGTTGAATATCAAGACCACGCAGCGGTTAGTCCGCTTTACAAAGGTATAGACCTTATTGGTCCTTATGCAATTTCTGTAGTGGGTGTTCTTAGTTTGTTTTATGGAATCTTTTTGGGTGTGAAATATGCAAAGTGTGAATCTGCTGACCAAAAAGCAAATGCACAAAAGACTCTTGTTAACTTTGTTATTGGAGCAGTTGTTGTAATGGTACTAATTTCCGTGCTTTACGCTATCCGTAAGCCACTTTCTGATTGGATTG
>CAZFPH010000076.1:0-5548 GCA_964520955.1 uncultured Lachnospiraceae bacterium | reverse complement strand
ACAAACCCAGAAGTTAAAATCACAGACTGGATTGCAAATGCTTCAACAAGACAAATTGTTCTTGCATTGACACACGACAATTTTAACTACTACTCAAATGAAACAGTTTTTGCTGGTGACGAACTTGATGCTCCATCATCAGGAACTACTCTTATTCATCAGAGCGGTCTTATTTCAAACGTTACAAGTAGTGATACCGCAAACGTAACAAAGAATGGTCAATTTGTTACAGCAATTTCACTGCCAGTTTCAATGCAAAACGCAATATTAAACGGTGCAGTATCAATTGATTCATCAGCAACGCTTATCACAAAATGGATGGGTAACGTTTTGTGGTGGAGTGATTCTCCTGAAAAAATTATAATGGAAATGACTGCATACAATGATGCATTTAGCGAGGGAACTAGCACACAGAAATATGAATTTGCATCATCGCTTTCAGGAAGCAGTTTTAAAAACAAGACAGTTTCAGATGATGCATCTTTAAGTTTATCAAAAAGTGCTCTTGCAGGTTTTGAAAGTTTGGATTTTCTTTCACTTTCCTTTAAGTCAGAAATAAATGGCGACTGTTACAACTATATGCAAATCAATAATCCTGTTGTAAAATTTTCAACTGATGATATCACAAAACCTACAATTTCATACAATTCTGACGAACTTAGCACTGGTTGGGTTGGAACTTCAAAAGTATTAAAAATTGCTACAAGTGACGCATACAGCGGAATTTCTGCAGTTTATGTAAATGGTGTAGAAGTTGATGCAACGTTCTCAAACAACACAAAAAATGCTAGTTATAATTACACTATTGAAGCAAACGGCACTTATGAAATTAAAGTTGTAGACAACGTTGGGAATACAGAAACCATAACTTACACTGAGTCAAAAATTGATAAAATGAAACCAAGTGCAACCATTGAAATTAGTGAAATATTCACAAGCAAATATATTACATTTTCTGCGTCAATTATTCCATCAACTCTCAGCACAGACACATTCACAGTTAATTACACTGCAACTGAGCTTTTTGGTCAAGACATGAAAGATGTTTCAGCTTCAATAGAGTTTATTAGCGGTGAAAACACAATTGCTTTAGCAGAAAATGGAAAGTACACATTAATATTTTCTGGTATTGATGAAGTAGGAAATGTAATGCAAGATATAGTTGCGTATATCGAGGTTGACGACAGAACAATTGTCACTCTTGATATCGAGCAAAATTATATCTATAACCCTGCAGGTTTTTCTCCGCTATACACAGCATCTGAGTCGGGAGATTATGCAGTTAGCTTTAACTACTACACAGAAGATGATAATAGCATTTCTTCAATAAATAATATTGGAAATTATGTTGTGGAGTATGTTATTGATGCCTATTTATATAAGGGTACAGGAACACAGAGTGTTGTTGTATCACCAAGAGAAATCGTTATTTCTAACGTTAAAAATGAGTACACATACACAGGTGAAGAGCTAGAAATTTCTTTTGCTCAAAGCGAAATTGCAGTTTTAAGCATAAAGTATTATCAAAATGATACCGAAACTTCGTTTAAAAACGCAGGAGATTATGTGTGCAAAATAGCACCAGTGAGTGCTAATTATTACATAACTGACGGCAATTACAACCTAAAAGTTAACAAACAACAGTTAACAATTTCTAATATAAAATCAAGCTTTGTTTATGACAAAACTGCAAAGAGTATTGATTTTGACGTTAGCAACATAGAGCAAAAAAGCAATTTTGCAGTATCTTATTATAGCCCTGAGAAAACCGTGGTTTCAAACAGCCAAGTAGTTAATGCAGGAAACTACTACGCTGTAATTGAGTTTGTAGGAGATACTCTAAACTATGCTTATGATGCGTACACAACTCTTGAAACTGCTCTTGAGTTTAATATTGCAAAAAGAGATATTGAGGTAAATGTTGTATCTCAAAATCTTGTTTATGGCGACGAACTTGGCGAGCTTGAATACAACCTTGTTAATGCTTTAAATTCAGAGCCATTAGAGTTCTCACTTTCAACAAACTATAATAGAAACGTTGGAACTTATGCTATAACAATCGACCAAAAGTATGCTTTGACAGAGGCTGAGGCAGAACTTTTGAAAAATTATAGCGTTACATACAGCGAAGGAACTATTGTTGTGTCACCAAAAAGTATTGTTTTAGTTCCAACTCAAAAGCAATCTAAAATTTACGGTGAAGTGGACACTGCTTTAACATACACAACAGATGGACTTGTTTATTCTGATGTGTTAGAGGGTCAGCTTTCACGTGAAGAGGGTGAGAATGTTGGTTATTACAATATAACAATTGGAACAGTTGGCAATCCAAACTATAGAATTACATTATCAAGTGAAAGATTTGAGATTGTTAAAAGAATGGCATTCGTTTTCATCTATAATTCAGAAAAAACTTATGGCGAAACCGACCCAGAGTTTTCATTCAACACAAGTGCCAGCAACTTTACAACAAGTGACCTAGAAGCTCTTGAATATTTTGAATTATTTGTTCGTGAAAACGGCGAAAATGTTGGCAGTTACAACATTTCAGTAAATAAAGATATTCTTGAGTCAAACCAAATGTTCGATAACTACAATGTGCTTTACATTGGTGCAAGATTTACTATTAACAAGGCTGTTGTTTACGCTGAAGCTGAAGATAAAATTGTGAACTTTGGCGACGAAGAAGAGTTAACATATGTTTTCACAAACAAAACAATTGCTGATGATGTCAGCCTTGAACTTTCTAGAGAAGAAGGTTTGAATGTTGGTGAATATCAAATAAACTGCCACAGCACAAGTTTTTCAAACTACGACATTGTGTTCATGCCTGCAGTTTATAAAATTGTACCGAGAAATATAACTATTAAAGTTATTAGCGGAACAAAAACTTATGGTGAGCCTGATAATATCGGCTACAATGTTACAAACGCTGTTAGCGATATTGACATCAAATTATTCCGTAACCAAGGTGAAAATGTTGGCGAGTACTTGGTAAATAGCTTTGAAATGAACGACGTTAACTATCGAGTTGTGGAATTTTATACTGATTGGTATGAAATTGTCCCAGCAAAGTTAGTTGTAACAATTGCTGATGCCGAGAAAGTTTATGGCGAAAGTGACCCAGAGTTCACTTGCACAATTTCTGGCGTTGGTTTTAATGAAGAATTGGACTTGCAAATTGTTAGAGAAGCAGGTGAAAACGCTGGCGAGTATGCACTTTCTTGTGAAAACACTGCTTTTGATAATTATGTTATTGAAGAGGTAATTTCTGGCAAACTTGAAATCAAAAAAGCTGATATGGAATTTGAACTTCCAAACTTTAGTGTGGTTTACACAGGTAGCCCAATTGAACTTTCAATTAATGGCTTTGATTATGAACTTGACTATAGTTTCACAGACACTGTTGGAACTGAGGTTGACGCTCCAATAAATGCAGGAGAGTATGTCGTTTCTGCATACTTTGCTGGAAATGAAAATTACAACCCATTCAAATCAAACACCTCAAAACTTGTTATTGAAAAGAAAATCATTCCAGTAACACTCAAAAAACAAACATTCTTATACAACGGAAAATCTCAAGCTCCTGAATACGATATTAACTTAGATACACCTGTAAGTGTTATCGTTGAGTATAATGGTGTTTCTGAACCAATTGAGGTGGGTGAGTACGAATTCAGGATTATTTCAAACAATCCAAACTATGTTTGTACATATTCTTCAAAGCTTTATATTGTAAATGAGTTCTATTCAGAGGACGCAAGTGGAGATGCTTCAATGTCTACGTCTAACGTAAACTTCGCCAGCTCTGGTGTTCAAATTCAAAAGAACTCTAATTCAAAATATATGAGTATGTTTAGCCCAGTTTTTGATGGAAGAAAGTGCCTTGCAGTTTACGAGTTTATTGGTTCTAACTCGGCTGATGACGGCGAGGTTTTCACAGTAAAGATAAAAGCTACTGGAAACAAAGAAAATATTCAAATTTACACTCTTGACGGCAATGGCAAAATTACACCAGTAACTTACACATACTCTAATGGTTATTACATTTTGTCTGTTAATAGCCTCACATCTGATATTCTTGTAACAGAATCTAATAACATTCTAAAATACGCAAAAATGGTTGCAATAGTTCTTGTTTTAGTTCTTAGCGTGGCTGTAACAAAGCTTGTTAACAGACGCAGAAAAAACAGCTTCTTTGCAAGAAACACAAGTGTTCGTTTGTTAGATAAAGATTATGTTAAGAAAAATATCAATGTTGTATATTCTCGTGTAAATTACGACGGCAACATTCCAGTCAAAACAATAATAAAAAAATGAAGGTAAGGTCAATAACTTTTGAAACTAGTGAAAAGAGACATGTATTAAACACGTCTCTTTTTAATTTATTTATTATATTTGGTTAATATATCTCTTAGAGTTTTAGTAAATAATTCCTTATCGTGTGGGGTGTTTGCTAAATCATGAGGTATATCTTCTAGCAAATGAAATTCTTTTTTGCAATTTAACATTTGATATAGATATTTACTATTTTTTAAATGTTTTTCATTGTCTTTTGAACCTACTATTACATATGTGTTTGCCGTAACCATTTTTATCTGCGATGATATGTCAAGTTTTTTCATATCTTCAACATATGCAGTTTTCAAACGCAAAACTTTACCTGTACTTTTTGAGATTTTATCACAATAACCATTTTTTATAACTTCCTTTGCGAAATCATTTAACTCTTCTTCAACATAGTTATAATATGGGAAAGCACAAGGGATTAATAAATTTACTTTATCTGGATATTGACCTGAATATCTTACCACACTTATTGCACCTAATGATTGTCCTGCAAGTGCAAATGGCTCTTTATAAAAAGCCTGTGTTTTTGCCCATTCTATCACATCAATCAAATCTTCATAATGTCCCGTTGTTGTAATTCCTTCATCTGAACTTTCGCTTTCATTAAGTGAATTAGTGGCATCCATATTTATAACATTGTATCCAAACTCGGAAAAAACTTCTTCCAAAACTTGCATGTGTGGGTATTCTTTTCTCGAACTTAAACCATGCTCTAAAAATACTAACTTCGTATTTTCATCATTAACATTTAAGCGAATAGACATTTTTAAGCCTTTTCTATTCTTTATAAATATTGTCTTTATCATAGAGATTCTCCTATACGTATATGATATCATAAATTTATTAAATATGCATCAAAAAAACACAAAATTTATAAATTGGCACTTAGATGTGTGCTTGTCTTGATACAAGTGTCGTCGCTTCGCTCCGACAGACAAGCACACATCTATCAACTAAATAAATTAGACAAAAAGCGAAAGTGCTGGTGAACGTAACACACTTTCGCTTTTTGCTATTATATATAATGGCAAATTTATTCCATGGTGTACTTGACAAGAGTCTCTGAAATGAGTTTTCCTTTTTTGCTGGTTAAGACAGAGAAAGGATACTTGTGCTTACGCACTTTGTTTTTGCGTTTCTCTGCCTTTTTGATATTGTGTTTTCATTTCTTCTCTTATCAAGTACCTTTCACGGCATA
>CAZFPH010000075.1:0-5644 GCA_964520955.1 uncultured Lachnospiraceae bacterium | reverse complement strand
AAATACATAATAGCCTCCGCTATATTAAATTTTTCTTGTAATACTTACAGCAACCTGAAAGCTTACACTCCTTGCAATTTGGTCTTTGTGATTTGCAAACATATCTTCCGTGAAGAACCAAAGAATAATGAAATTTTATCCATTTATCTTTTGGTAAATTCTTTTCGAGTGCTTTTTGAGTATTTTGAACTGTTTTTGCATTTGCAAGTCCCAGCCTGTTAGACACCCTAAAAACGTGAGTATCAACAGCGATTGCAGGAATATTAAACGCCATAGAAAGTACAACATTAGCCGTTTTTTCACCAACCCCTGCAAGAGCCTTTAATTTTTCTTTGTCTGAAGGAACTTCTCCATTATATTTTTTGACAAGCTCGTTAGAACAATCGAGTATATGCTTAGCCTTATTATGAAAAAAGCCACAAGGACGAATCTTTTCTTCAAGTTCAGCTTGTGACAATGTAATCATTTTAAAAGCTGTGTTATATTTTTTAAAAAGCTCAGACGTAACAATATTAACTCTTTTATCCGTGCACTGAGCAGAAAGTATAACAGCAACAAGCAATTCATAGTTAGAACTAAAATTTAGCTCACATTTTGGATTATCATAAATTTCATCAACAGCATTTACAATCTCCAAAATATCTTTTTTCATTATTTTCTCCCAAGTTTATCAACTGTGCTATCATACACAATTGTAAGAAGTTTAAAAGTCATAGCCTCTTCAAAATTTCTTATGTTGAGACCAGTAATCTTGTTTATTTTTTCTATTCTGTAAAGTAATGTATTTCTGTGTAAAAACGCATTTCTGCTAGTTTCTGAAATATTAAGATTGTTCTTGAAAAATGCATTGATGCACTCGATAAGTTCTTTATCTTTCATAACAGAAATAATTTCTGGTGATAAAAACTTTTCACTCAAACTTGCTTGCTCATCTGGATTCAAACATTTGCCTACACTTGCACAAAATGCGTTAAATGTTGAAACATATTGTGATGAAGCCTTAGAACCTCTCTCTTCTTTTACGTTTTGATTTAAGTTATTTTGCTTACCAGATAAATAGTCCATATAACACTCCTTATACCTCGACTATTATAGCAAACAATTTTTATAATTTCAATAATTTTGTACAAATTGTCCAAATAAATTAAATTACACGAGTTCCATCAAGTTCCGAAAATATCATAAATTCAGCATTTTCAAGTTTTTTGTTTAGTTCGCTATTTTCAAGTTTGGAGATGTCAAAATCAATATTTGAAGCAAAATACACGTTGTCTGTATCTCCTTCATCTAGTTTCAAGGCATCTAATTTGCTGTAAAATTTTTTATCCAATTTATAAAAATTTGGTTCTTCAAATGCAAAATAATATTCGTTAGTATTTTTCACGATAACACCAATATCACTCTGCCAATCTTCTTTGAACGATAGCGACATAAAGTCCACTCCGCTACTCAAAAACTCAGAAATTGCACCATACTCGTAAAAATTTGCATTGTTTAAATAAAAGACTTTAGCTAGTTTTATTTTTTGTATCTCGTCCTTTATTTCTTTGAACGTTTCATTACCCAAAGCAAGCACACAAGTTTGCCTATCAAGTAAAATTTTTAATGAATCAAATAGTTTTAGTTGTTCTTCTTTTTCAAGCCCAACAAAGATATCATCAACAAAAACAATACTTGGATTTTTTATGTAGCACCTTGCAAGCGAAAGCAATCTTTTTTCTAGCAGAGTTAACTTTTTTATTTTTTCGGATTCGTTTCTTTCAATTCCAAACTTTTCAAGAACGATTTTTAGCTCATCATTTTCAAGCTTTTGCAAGTTTGATGTTTCACATAAATATTCAAAGTTTTTTCTAATTGTTCCTTTAATAAAAACAGGCTCAGCAAAAATTAGAGAAAAATTTTTCTCTTCATCGCCAAGCAATTTTAAATCTTTTTCTTTGTACAGAATTTTTCCAAAATATTTATCTTCAAAAGATGATAAAACTTTCAAAAATGTTGTCTTACCCATTTCTTCTGGTGCGAGCAATAACACATTATCGTTTTCATTTAAAGTAAACTTTATATCTTTCAAACACAACGGCTTTCTGTAGTAGGAAAAACAAACATTGCAAACATCAAAAAATTTACTCATATTACTTTTTCTTTTTGTGGACAACTTTGTGTATCACACCACCAATAATATTCAGCAATCCTGCAAGTCCAAATCCTGAAATGGCTAGCCACTTAAACGCAGATGTAACAGCAACAGATTTTGCAAATTGCACAATCACAGGCACGGCAAAACCAGCACCAAGCAATGCAAATGGAATTGACAAGTAACCAAAGAACTTCATTGAATGGGTTTTTACGTATGACTTGAAAATTGTTTTTAAAACTCTAAAACCATCTTTGTATGTGTTAAGTTTAGAAAAACTACCCTCTGGTCTATCTTTATAAAGAACTGGGACTTCTTTTACAATCATACCATTATCACAGGCAAAAATTGTCATTTCTGTTTCAATTTCAAAGCCGTTTGACTTGCATTCAAACGATTTTACAAACTTTTTGCTGAATGCTCTTTGACCAGTCATAATATCTGTTATTTTATTGCCATAAAGCTTATTAATTAAAAATCTTACAAGTTTATTACCAAAGGTATGTGATTTTCTCTTTTCCTCAGTCATATATGTTGAATTCAGTCTATCGCCAATAACCATATCAGCTTCGCCATTTAAAACCATATCACACATCTGCTGTGCATTGTCTTCCATATATGTATCATCAGCATCAACCATAAAATAACAATCAGCATCAATGTCTTTAAACATAGAACGCACAACATATCCCTTGCCTTGCTGTTTTTCATACCTAACAATTGCACCTGCTTTTTCTGCAAGCTGAGCACTGCCATCAGTCGAATTGTTGTCGTACACATAAATATCAGCATCAGGAAGTGCCTTTCTGTATCTCTCAATTACCTTTTCAATTGTTAAGTGTTCATTATAACAAGGTAGAAGCACTGCTATTTTCTTTTTCATTTGAAATCTCCTTTTCTTTCTTCTTTATATTAAAATCTTTATACCCGTATGCAAAAATCGCAAATGTTGCAAATATCGAACCAGCATAAGCCCTGAATGTGAACCAAAAATGCATATATGAGTGGTTACTTAAAACCAAATACCAAACAACTTGCAATGCAATAATCAAAACAAATGAAAGCACTTGATGTTTGTTTATCTTAAACTCTGCTTTGCATTTGAATTTTACAATAATTCCAACAACAGCACAAGCCACAATAACAATAATACTCTTAATATTAATCAGCGGTATTAAATTTGCAATAAACGCAAAGTAAACCATAAACTGACTCGGTGCATAACTAACCTCACCAACAGTTCTATATTTTGCCTGATTTAATGCTTCTAGTATAAGGTTGTCACCTGTAATGACTGAACCAACAACCCATTTTGAGATCCAGAAACCAAAGTAACCAATCGCCCAAAACAGGCTAAGTTTTAATATTTGCATAAACTTTTCTTTAAATGTCCCACTTTCATCAAACCACATAACAACCACTAGTGGCATAGTAAGAGTTGCTAGCGGATATGTCAAAAAGTCAAAGAAACTTGTAAGTATTCCAAACACCACAAACAAATAGCCCAGCCAGTTTTTTTCCTTGAATTTTTTATAAAAAACAAGTGTGACAAGCAAACAAATATTCATTAAATAGAAAATTGTGGAGAACTGCATACTTTGAGATATTACTATTGGGTTAATGAATACTAACGATAAAATGTAAGGAATAATTAATCTTTTTTCTTTTTTCCAAAAAGCAAAACAAACACCAATTACTAGCAATATTTGCAAAACAACATTTAATATTCTTATACCCTTAATACTAAACAATAAAAGTAGTGGCTTTAAAAATATCAAATAACCATTCCAGTATCTTGAATAACTATAAGTTTCAATATTTCCTTCAAAGTAAGCTGAAAGCCCATCTATACCCCAACCATTATGCAAATTTATCATTGCATCATTAATTGCTGTGTTACCACTTTCAAAAACCGCTTCACTAATCATTATCGAATCTGTAAAATTATCTAACTGAAAAGACATATTGCCAAAAATATTTGGCAACCACTCAAACATTTTCTTGTATTGCCCCTCAGTAGATAAAATTTGGCTTGATATTTTGGCATTATCGAACATTGACTCAGTTGGAATTAAATACACCAAAAACATAGATAATACTGCTAAACCTATCGCAACAATAAAAATTAAAGCAATTTTAAGCAATGTAAGCGAACATTTTTTTAAAGTATCCATAAAACAATTATATATAACCCATCAAAAATAAGCAAGAAAAAAGAGAGCCAAGAGCCCTCTTTTGTTTCTTTTTAACCTATTTTGTTTTGATAACGCCGTAATTGCCATCGTCTCTTCTGTAGATAACGTTTACAAGACCAGTTTCAACTGACCTATAGATATAGAAATCATTGCCAATAAGCTCAAGTTGGTCAACAGCTTGGTCGTCTGACATAAGGTCAAGCTCAAATTCTTTCATTTTAACGATTTTAGCTGGTTGAATTTCTGGAACATCATCATAGAATAACAAATCCATTGGGTCAACGTTTTTAACGCTATCTTTAACTTTACCAGCAATTCTAACGATTTGTCTTTCAATTTTTGCAAGACAAGTATCAAGGTTTGCGTACATATTATCAGATTCAACTTCACTTCTAACAAAAATGTTTTTATCTTTAATGGTGATTTCCATTTTATATCTCTCTAAACTACCTGATTTAGATAACACAATTTTAGCACTAGCACCCTCTTCAAGATATTTCTCAAACTTAGAAACTTTTTTATCAATAAGGTCTGTAAGTTTTTCCTTAGCTACATAATTTCTTTGAACAATTTCAATTTTCATAAATAGTACCTCCAATCTTTGTTCTATTTTTATTATAGACTATTACTTAGACATTCGCAAAATGATTTTTATCAAACTAGCACAAAATTTCAAAAGTAAATTTATTTGACATTGCATCAATTTTCACAGCAGAATTATTTTGAAGTTCCCCACTCATAATCATTTGAGCGAGTTTGTCTCTTAGTTGTTTATCGATTACACGCTTTAGTGGTCTTGCTCCATAAGCTTCATCATATCCAAGGTCTGCAAGTAGCATTTTTGCTTCCTGAGTAATGTCTAAATTAATGCCACGTGTTCTCATCAAATTCTTTTTAAGTGAACCAAGCATAATATCAGCAATTTTAACAAGACTTTCCTTTGCAAGCGAATCAAAAATCACAATCGAATCAATACGATTTAAAAGTTCTGGCCTAAACTTATCTCTAAGTTTATCCATCAAATACTCATCTGTTGAGACCTTTGTTTCATTTGGATTAAGTTTTTCATATTTTCTTCTAGCTATTAAATCTTGAACGCCATTCTTACTTGTTAAAACAATTAGCGTGTTTTTGAAGTTTACGTGTTTGCCAGCCGAGTCTGTAAGCCTTCCCTCATCAAAGATTTGAAGCAATATGTTAAATATATCTGGGTGAGCCTTTTCAATTTCATCAAACAAAACAATACTATAAGGATTTGTTCTGACAGCTTCAGTAAGCTCGCCCCCTGCTTCAAAACCAACATATACAGGAGGTG
>CAZFPH010000074.1:0-5646 GCA_964520955.1 uncultured Lachnospiraceae bacterium | reverse complement strand
CTTACGCAAAGTGATGTCGCTAAAATTTTTAGAATGACTCAGCAGCAGTATAGCCGTTTTGAAAATGGTGTTTTTGAACTCAACTATGAACAAATTATTAATATTTGCAAACTTTTGGATGTTACGCCAAATGAAATTTTTGAATTTGATAATTAAAATAGAGCCAACACTTCATTTTTTTATTTTGTGAATAGAAAAATGCGATGTGGTTATGATTTTGTTAGGGGGAATTTATGAAATTTAACGACAGCTTAACAAAACAAAATTTAGCAAAATCTTTTGCAGCTGAATGTCAGGCAGGTGCTAGGTATCAATTTATGGCAACACAGGCTCAAAACGAGCAACTTGTCTATATAAAAGACACTATGAAACTTATTGCAAAAAATGAAATGGCTCACGCTAAACTTTTTTATGACTATATTGTAGACAACTCAGGTGACAAGTGTGAGGTTTCTTTTGAGGCAGACTATCCATATTTGGAGTCGAGTTTAAAAAACAGCCTGAAAGAAGAAGCAAAAATCGAAAGGGAAGAATTTGACAGCATTTATCCTGAATTTGCAAAAATTGCAAGAGAGGAAGGTTTTGAGGATATTGCAAATAGTTTTGAACTCGTTGCAAAGGTCGAAGAAACACACGCTGAAATACTCAGCAAGCTTTATAAAGATTATGAGAATAAAAGTTTGTATAAATCTAGGTCAAAAATGCTTTATAAATGCTCAAATTGTGGTCATTATGACTATTTGACAGAAGGTTGGAAGACTTGTCCACTTTGTTCGCTTCCTGAGGGTAATATAGCAATTGATTTCAGTGAAATTTTTAATAAATGTTGCGAGTAACAGGTGTTTTGGCTATTGACTAAGCCTTACATTTATGTTAATATTTTTCCGTGAGGAAATAATATGGAAAATACAAATAATGCAATTAATATGACGCTTGGCGAAATGAAACGATACCTTTCTGAATGGTTTTTAGGCACAAATTTCAAAATTGTGGCAGGCGAGTATGACACATTCAATAGGCAAGTAGTTATAACTGAGGAAAACTCAGATCTTGTGTTGTTTGCTCGCGACTTCGACGTTAAGGAACTAATTTCTGACGAATCAATTGTTTCAACAGAATGTATTAAAAACGACGAACTTAGAGGTTTGGTTGAACAATGTTACAGGCTCGACAAACAACTTGAAGAAATTGAAAAAGAAAAGGCTTCAAAGGCTGTACCAGCAAATCAAAAACAATAATTTCCAATGCTTGGCATTGGATTTTTTTTGTGCACAAATAAAATTCCAAAATATTTAAAGTGTTTACAAGCAAACAGATTATGTGTTATTATTTATGTGCGATAGGTGAAATATGAAAAACATTGTAAAACTAATAAAAAAAGCGAATTCAATAGCATTATTCTCTCATACAAATCCAGACCCAGACACAATTGGTTCAACGCTTGCACTATATTCTGCTCTCAAAAAAATGGGCAAGCAAGTGGACGTGTTTTGTGATGCAGAAACTAATGAAAACTATAGTTTTTTGCCAGACTACAAAAACTATAACAATTCCACCAGCAGTGCAAATTATGATTTATATATAGCTGTGGACGTTGCGAGCGAGTCAATGCTTGGAGAACTTGCAGAATATTTTCTTTCTCAAAATAACACGATAAGGCTCGATCACCATACCAGCGGTTCAAATTACGCAAGCGTTAATTTTGTTGAGGGAGAGAGTGCTTGTGCAATTTTGGTGTATAAACTAATTAAAAAACTAAAGGTTAAAATCGATACAAATATTGCAACTTGCCTCTACTTTGCAATTTGCGGAGATACTGGAATTTTCAGGAACAATAACACAGATAGTGTAACATTTGCTGTTTGCTCAGATCTTTTAAAACTTGGGGCAGAAATAAGAAAGGTATACAGTGAGTTTTTTGACAAAAAGACAGTTCCTGTTGTAAAACTCACATCTAATGCACTTTTAAACGCTAAGCTAAACGATGAATACGGCTACGCAGTGCTAAAAGTTGCTGCAGATGATTACAAAAAATTCAATGCTTCAGAAAACGAGAATGTTGGAAATCTTCCACATAGCTACCTTAATTGTGGCTACAAAATTGCCGTTATTTTAAAGGAAAAAGAAGACGGAATTCACTGTAGTTTCCGTTCAAAATTTGAATTTGATTGTTCAAAGATTGCCGAAAAGTTCGGTGGTGGTGGACATAAAAACGCTTCAGGCTGTTTGATTGAAAAGAATATTAATGAGGCAGAAAAACTTGTAGAAAAAGAAATTATTGAGTATTTAAAGGGATAAGGAGGTGTGTTATGTTAACAGATATTGAAATCGCACAAAGTGCAAAACCGCTAAAAATTGAGGAGATTGCCTGCAAACTGAATATTGCAGAAAAAGACCTTAACACATATGGTGAAACGGTTGCAAAGGTAAAAAATTATCAAAAGTACATTGATAATGCAGAACAAAAAGGTAAACTTGTTTTGGTTACCGCTATGAGCCCAACAAAGTACGGCATTGGAAAAACAACAGTTTCCATTGGTCTTGCAGACGCTCTTTCAAAACTTGGAAAAAAGAGCTGTCTGGCACTTCGTGAACCATCTCTTGGTCCTGTTTTTGGAATTAAAGGTGGTGCAGCTGGTGGTGGCTATGCTCAAGTTATCCCTATGGAAGAAATTAATCTTAATTTTACTGGCGATTTTGATGCAATTACAAGTGCAAATAACCTTTTGTCTGCAATGATAGACAATCATATTTTTAATGGCAACGAACTTGATATTGACGTTAGTAACATTATGTTCAATAGGTGTCTTGACGTTAACGATAGGTCACTTAGAGATATTAGCTATTTTATTACTGGGAAAGACAAAAACGGCAACAAGCAAAAGCTCGAGAGAAAAGATAGCTTCACAATAACTGCAGCAAGCGAAGTTATGGCGATTTGCTGTTTAGCAACAGATTTTGAAGACCTCAAAACAAGGCTAGGAAACATTATGGTTGCTTTGAACACAAAGGGCGAACCAATCTATGCAAAAGATTTAAAAGCCCAGGGCAGTATGGCAGTGCTTCTAAGAAACACACTTTGCCCAAACCTTGTTCAAACGCTTGAAAACACACCGGCATTTGTTCATCTTGGACCATTTGCAAATATCGCTCACGGTTGTAATAGCATTGTTGCAACAAAACTTGCACAAAGCGTTTCTGATTATGTTATAACAGAGGCTGGCTTTGGTAGCGACCTTGGTGCTGAAAAGTTTTTAGATGTAAAGTGTAGAATTGGTGACCTCAATCCAAATGTTATTGTGCTTGTTAGCACAATTAGAGGACTGAAATTCCACGGAGGAAGTGAAACTAGTCCTGATGAAGACGCTCTCTCTTTAGTTGATAAAGGGCTTGAAAATCTTTATCATCATATTGAAACACTAAACAATGTTTTCGGCGTTAATGTTGTTGTAACAATTAACAAATTCTTGTCTGACACTGACGAAGAAATTGAACTAGTAATCAGCAGGTTAAAAGATCGTGGCATTGATGCAGTTGTCAATGAGTGTTTTGCAAAAGGCGGTGATGGGACTATCAAACTTGCAAATGCAGTTCTTGAAAATATTAGTGATAAAAAGTTGAAGTTTGCTTATAATTTTAATGATAGCATTGAAAATAAAATTGAAGCCATTGTCAAAAAGGTTTATGGCGGTGATGGTATTGTTTTGTCTGACGAGGCAAAAGAAAAAATTGAATTTATCAAGAGGACTGGTCATAGTAACCTGCCAGTTATCATAGCAAAAACACAATTTAGTTTAACTGACGACAAAATGGTAGTTGGTAGACCAACTAGCTTTAAAATCAATGTACGTGACATTGAACTTAGAACTGGTAGTGGTTTTATTGTGGTTATCGCAGGTGATATGATGCTTATGCCAGGACTTGCAAAAGTACCAAACGCAGAAAAAATAGATATTTTTGCCGATGGTACAATTGTTGGACTTTCTTAGGAGGATTTATGGAATCAAAAAAAGTAAATATATTTGCGTTCATTATGATTGTAGTAATGTGTGCATTTTCTATCTTTATGGGTGTAAGAAATGGCACTGGTGAAGATGGAGTTGATGGCAAAAGTTCTTACGAACTTGCCGTTGAAAAAGGTCTTTTTACAGGAACAGAATTGGAGTATCTTCAAAGTTTGCAGGGCAAAGATGGCTCAAGTGTTACCATTGAAGATGTTTACTACGCATATCTTTCTGCAAATGATTTAACATCAAATGACTGTTCACTTGCGGATTTTATCGACGCTTACTATCCAAATGCATTGCTTGATGAAGCAACAGAAAAAGCTCTTTCAGAGTTTGCCACTGCTCAGGCACTTCGCTCAACGGTTGATATTGTTTATTCGTTCTATTTAGAAGAATCAATAATTTCGGTTACACCTTCAACATTAACACAAACAAACGAATCAATTTATTTACTAAGTGAATCAAATAGTGCACCAATTGGTGTGTCTGCTGGTTCAGGTATTATCTACCAAGTGAATGGAGATACAGCGTATATCATCACAAACTATCACGTTGTTTATGTTGATAATTACTCAAACGATTCAAATTACAAGGTGTATTATAATGAAAGCACAGGTGAATATTTCACCGCAAAACATAGCGAAGATGACGAGTTCACTGTTTCAAGTGGTGGAGGTTTCTTTGGATACACTCAGCAATACACGGCTGTTAAAACTGCTGATGTTGAAAAAGCTCCAACCAGTACTCATTTTTTAGATGAATACGAGGTTTATTTGTATTGTTATCAAGCAGAGGGATATGCACTTTCTGCAACGTTTGTTGGCGGTTCTGCAGATAATGATATTGCAGTGCTCAAAATTGACAAAAATTCATCAAATAAAAATAATGAAAGAATTTTCACGGAAGACTATAAAGCGGTAAATCTTGGCGACAGCACCAAGCTTGCCGTTGGTGAAAACGCAATCGCAGTTGGAAACCCTCTTATCCCAGATACAAGTAAGGTTGACACAAGCACAATCACAACAATAAGCGATTATGTTAACGCGTACAAAAAAAGCTATGTTAGTAGTTTGTGCTTAACAGCAACCGATGGTGTTGTTTCAAATATTTCTGAGTATCAAAGTTTTGAATCTTTGTTAGATGGCTCTGCAGTTAGTATGAGGCTTATTCGTGTTTCATCAGCCATCAATGCGGGAAACTCTGGCGGTGGACTTTACGATATAGAGGGCAATTTGATTGGTATTGTAAACGGAAAAATTGCAAGTTCGGATTACGATAACGTCGGTTACGCAATACCAGTTAACGTTGCAGTTAACCTTGCTGACAGAATAATTTCTGAATGTGAAGGAGTCTCTGGAGAGGTTAACATAAAAGCAGTTACTGCTGAGAACTTGGGCTTAAAACTAAAAACTTCTAAGTCTGGCACAAAATCACCATACTATGACGAAGAAAAGCTTGAATGGGTAAATGTTAATTCTGTTGTGGTAGATGGCGTAACAGCGTTAAAACTTGCAAGCTCAGTTGGCATAAAAGATGGCGATATCATAAACTCAATCGAAATTAACTCTAAAATTTACGAACTTAATAATGACTATGATTTCAATGACATTATGTTAAAACTTTCTTACCCAGAAAGCAC
>CAZFPH010000073.1:0-5675 GCA_964520955.1 uncultured Lachnospiraceae bacterium | reverse complement strand
TCTTCATATTCAATCTCAACCTTTCCGTATTCACCAACTTTTGTTGTAACAATTTTTCCGCCGTGCATTTGTGCGGTGAGTTGCATACCATAGCAGATTGCAAAAATTGGAATATTAAGGTTAAATACTTCTGGGTCAATGGTGAGTGCTGTTTCATCAAATGTACTAAGTGGTCCACCTGTGAAGATGATACCAATTGGGTCGATTTCTTTAATTTTTTCGGCTGATGTTGTGCAAGGAACAAGTTCTGAGTATACCTTCATATCACGAACACGTCTTGCAATGAGTTGGCTGTATTGACCGCCGAAGTCAACAACAACAATAGTTTCTCTTTTTGCCATTATGTTTCTCCTAAAATGGTTTTGTATACAGGTATTTTAACACGAAAAAAAGCGATAATCAATTATTTTATAAAAATTAGTGGCTAACTTGAAAATTTGTTTGAATTTTGTTATAATGTGTTTATTAACTAAAAGTTTATGGAGGTAACAAATTTGGATTTGAGAAAGCTTAATGAGTTTTTAAATGAATACGAACTTCAATACGGAGACGTTTTACAGATTGTATCAGATAAAAAATTTGCAGATGCTGGCACACTTGGCGAGGAGTGGGTAAAGTCTGTTGGTGGTACTGATTTTGAAGATGCACCATTTTGTATTGACCAAATCGCTAGCTCAAAAACAAATGTTGTTGTTGGTGGAGAGGCTGTAGAAATTATTAAAAAAATGAAAAGTTTAGCAACGTCTCAAAGCTACACACCTCAAAAATTAAATGATAATTATGAAGCTTGCTTTTGTTTAACTGGCAGAAAAGAGGGTGATACAATTATTATTGACGAAGCGTTTTGGGATAAAGACGGATTTGCTCCAAACAGACAGAAATATTATGACCCAGATAATTACGATGCACTGCCAGTATACGATGATAGTAGCAACGTAACAACAGAGTCTGAAGGGTATTTAAGAAAAGTAAGTGCTACTTGTAAAATTCCTGTTTCAGCAGGTTCAACAAGAGTTGTTATTAGTGGTCACACACACCCACAAACAAGAAAGATGGGCAAAATTAATAACTATCCATCAAGAACAGACATTGTGCTTGCCGTTGAAGAGGCTGCTAAAAATTATGTTCAAGGGGACAAAACTTGCATTTATTTGAATGCAATTGTTAACGCTGACGGAGATTTGAATATTTACGGTGTCGATGCACAAGGAGAATTTGTGATTTTTAACAAAGTTCAAACACGTACTGGCAAGCAAATTGCTTCATACACAGAGGGCAATTATCCACTTTCAAACTCAAGCACATTTACATCAAACTAACAAAGAGGACAAGTGTCCTCTTTTTTTGTTATAAAAACGTGTAATTTGTTGTCTATTTTTGTAAATTTGTCCAAAATGTATTAAAAGACAGGTAAATACTTGCATTTTTGTTGGAGTAATCTTTGTGATTTTGTTATATTTATATTGTAGAAATAATTTTAAAGGAGAGATTATGTGCGATTGTAAAAGACTTGGAACAGATGAGCAAGTTCAAAATTTTAATGAACTTCTCAGCAAAAACATCGGCAACGCAGGCAACATTATGGAAGTGCTTCAAAAAACTCAAAGCATTTTTGGATACATTCCTGAAGAAAGCGTGTATATGATTGCCGAAAAACTCAGTATGCCAGAAAGTGATATTTTTGGTATCATCACATTCTATAGCCAGTTTTCACTTACCCCAAAGGCAAAATACAACATTGATGTTTGCCTTGGCACGGCTTGTTTTGTGCTTGGTGCTCAGGCAGTGCTCGACAAAATTTTAGAAAAGCTTGGCGTTCAGGTGGGCGAGATGACAAAAGACGGAAAGTGGATTGTAACCTCTTGCAGATGTCTTGGTTGTTGTGGACTTGCCCCAGCTATCACAATAAACGGCGAGGTTTATGGGAAATTGAAACCAGAAGACATTGACCGAATTATTGATAGCTACGCAGACTAAGAGGGAGGCAAAAATGAATATTAATGAATTAGAAGAAATCAAACAAAAGTTTATAAAAGAAGTAAACTTTAGAAAACTTGGCGATACTTCTGGTGTTGATTACAAGTACGATATTATGGTTTGTGGTGGTACTGGTTGCAAAAGTTGCAAGAGCCACAAAGTTCAAACTAAACTCGAAGAAGTTATCAAAACTAAAGGGCTAGACAAAGAAATCAAAGTTCATGGCGTTGGTTGTTTTGGTCTTTGCGTTAATGGACCAATTGTTTTAATTTATCCAAACGATGCTCTTTATGAAAAAGTTGATGAAACCGATTGCGAAGAAATTGTTTCGGCTCTTGGCGATGGCAAACTTGTTGAAAGATTATTGCATCACGAAGCTGGCAAACCAGTTGAAAAAAAGCAAGATATCGAGTTCTGCAAAAAACAGAAATATATTGCACGCAACAACTCAGAGTTTATGAGCCTTGAAAATATTTTGAATGACTACATTGCTCTTGATGGTTACACAGCACTTCACAAAGCCATTACCACAATGAGCCCTGAAGAGGTTGTTAAAGTTGTTCAAGAAAGTGGACTCAGAGGTCGTGGCGGTGCAGGCTTCCCAACTGGCAACAAGTGGGAATTCACTCGTGTTGTTGAAGCTCCACAAAAGTATGTTATCTGCAATGCTGACGAGGGTGACCCAGGTGCATTTATGGATAGAAGTATTATTGAAAGCAATCCACACGCAATTGTTGAAGCTATGGCAATTTGCGGGTTTGCGATTGGTGCAAGCAAGGGGTATGTTTACCTCAGAGCGGAATATCCACTTGCTGGTGAAAGGCTTCAAAAAGCTATTGATGATGCAACTGAAAGAGGTCTTCTTGGCAAAAATATTTTTGGCACAGACTTTTCATTTGAACTTGGCATCAAGTATGGTGCTGGTGCATTTGTTTGTGGTGAAGAAACTGCATTAATGCACTCTATTGAAGGTGGCAGAGGTGAGCCTTCGCTCAAGCCTCCATACCCTGCAGAAAAAGGTCTTTATGGCTGTCCATCGGTTATTAATAACGTTGAAACGCTTGCAAATATCGCACAAATCATAAACAATGGTGCAGGCTGGTTTAATTCTATTGGAACTGACGACAGCAAGGGAACAAAAGTTTTTGCCCTTACTGGAAAAATTAACAATTCTGGTTTAGTTGAACTTCCTATGGGAACAACTATTCGTGAAATTATTTACGATATTGGTGGTGGTATTCCAAACGGCAAAAAGTTTAAAGCCGTTCAAATGGGTGGTCCATCTGGTGGCTGTGTTCCTGAAACATATATTGATACTCCAATTGATTATAAGAGCCTTACCGAAATTGGTGCAATGATGGGTTCAGGCGGTATGATTGTTGTTGACGAAGATTCTTGTATGGTAGACCTTGCAAAATTTTTCCTTCAGTTCACTCGTGATGAAAGTTGTGGAAAATGCACACCTTGTAGAGTGGGTAACACACGAATTCTTGAAATTTTAACAAAGATTACTGACGGCAAAGCCACAATGGCTGACCTTGACAAACTTGAGGAGCTGTGTGATTATGTTAAATCAAATTCGCTTTGTGGACTTGGTCAAACATCTCCAAACCCAGTTCTTAGCACACTCAGATACTTTAGAGACGAATATGTTGAGCATATTGTGAACCATAGATGTCCCGCAGGTGTTTGCAAGAACTTAATGAAATACAAAATCACAGATAAGTGCATTGGTTGCAGTGCTTGTTCAAGGCAGTGCCCTGTGAACGCAATTTCAGGCGAACTTAAAAAGAAATTTGATATAGACCAAGAAAAGTGCATAAAGTGTGGCAAATGTTACGCTACTTGCAGATTTGGTGCTATTGTAAAGGAGTAGGAAGATGGAAGTTGAAGTTATTATTGATAATAAAAAAATCAAAACCGATACCAGTGAAACAATCTTAGAAGTTGCAAAAAGAAACGGCATAGAAATTCCTACACTTTGCTATCTTAAGGGTGTTAATGAACCTGCAAGCTGTAGGGTTTGCGTTGTTGAAGTTGAGGGTGCAAGAAACCTATGCACAGCCTGCTCAACAAAAGTTAGAAAGGATATGGTTGTTAGAACAAACACCACAAAGGTTTTAAAAGCTCGTAAAAACGCCTTGGAGCTTTTGCTTTCAAACCACAACAAAAACTGCTTGAACTGCCCCAAGAACCTTAAGTGTGATTTCCAAAAACTCACTGAGCAATTCCATTGTGACACCGAAAAATATTCTGGCGAAATGGGCAAGTTTGAAATTGATGATTCAAATGACGCAATTGTTCGTGACGAAAGCAAGTGCATACTATGTGGAAAGTGTGTTGCTGTCTGCAAAAAACGTCAGGGTTGCAGTGCAATAACAAAAGTTAATCGTGGTTTTGAAACCAAGGTTTCTACTGCTTTTAACAAACCAATGAAAGAATCTTCTTGCGTGGGTTGCGGTCAATGCGTTCTTGTTTGTCCAACTGGTGCACTCACTGCAAAAAACAATATTGCTGATGCCCTTGAAATATTAGATAAAAAAGATGTTATAAAAATTGCACAAGTTGCTCCCGCTGTTCGTGTTTCAATTGCTGAAGCTTTTGGCAATGAAATCGGAACTTACGCTGAGGGGAAAATGGTAACAGCTTTAAAGCAGATGGGTTTTGACTATGTGTTTGACGTTAACAATGGAGCAGACTTTACTGTTATTGAGGAAGCTAATGAGCTTATTGAAAAGTTGCAAACAGGCGAGGGTTTGCCACTATTTACAAGTTGTTGCCCTGGTTGGTTCAATTACTGCGAAAGGTTCTATCCTGAGTATGTCAAAAATATTTCTAGCACAAAATCTCCAAACGAAATGCTTGGTAGCTTAGTTAAATATTTCTTTGAGCAAAAAGGTAAAAAAGCTGAGATTGTTTCAGTTATGCCTTGCACAGGCAAAAAGAGAGAAATCAAGGCACATGGTGTTATTGAATGTTGTATCACAACAAGGGAACTTGCAGACCTTATTAGAATGAAAGGCATAAACTTTAACGCATTAGAAGAATCAAGTTTTGACGACCCATTTGGCGAATCCACTGGTGCTGCACTCATCTTTGGTGTTACTGGTGGTGTTACTGAGGCTGCGTTAAGATATGCGGCATATAAACTCACAGGCAAAAAGCGTGGGCTTATTGAAGATGTTAGATACAACGAGGGAATAAAGGAAGTTACCGTTGATGTTGGTGACAAAAAACTAAACCTTGCAATTGTTCACGGACTTGCAAATGCAAGAAAACTTATGGAAGCAATCAAAGATGGCAGTAAGCACTTCGACTTTGTTGAGGTTATGGCTTGCCCTGGCGGTTGCATTAATGGTGGCGGACAAATTTATGTTGACTACAGCAAAACACCTGTTGAAGAGGTTATCAAAAAACGTAGCGAGTCAATTTATAAAGCTGACGGCGACTGCAAGTTCACAGGAACTGAAGAAAACGAAAGCGTGAAGATTGTTTACGAAGAAATTTTGAAAAATAACGACAAACTTATTCACGAGCTTCTTCACTATGTTCGTGGAGATAAGAATTTCTACTAATAAAAAGAGTGACCTTTTTCACTCTTTTTTTATGCGATTTTTGTCATTTTATTGACAGAAAAATATTGCATTTGCTATCATAAAATTACCATATTAATCATAGATTTTTTGTGGAATAAATTA
>CAZFPH010000072.1:927-5697 GCA_964520955.1 uncultured Lachnospiraceae bacterium | reverse complement strand
GATTGAAAAGGACACAGGAAGATATGAACTATTTTTGTGCTATCCATTTGTTTATGGTGCAACAAGAAACTACCTTATAAAAGCACCGCTATTATTATTCCCTATCACAATCGATGTAATTGACGACACCAAAGCTAATATTTCTCTTAAATACGGTGAACAAATTCAGCTCAATAAAACGTTGATGCTAGCTTTGGCTGACAGCAAACGCCTTGACCTTTCTGAAATGGATAGGGAGTTTGACAGCCTTTCAAAATTTAATGGCATTCAGGGGCTTCTTGATTATCTCAGAAGCTTTGGAATAAAGCTCCACTATCAGTCAAGAAAAAATATGTTCCCTTTTAATAGATACTCTGAGCCAACCACTCGTGACGAGTTAGAAATCAAAAACATCTGTTTGCTTTCAAGAAACTCGCTTGCAAACTCAATCTATGCTGACTACTCAGCTCTTGAAAAACGCAACCTTACAAACGATTCAATAAATGAGCTTTTAAACACAAAATCTGCTGTTTTAAAAAAGCCAAAAAATACCAACTTGTACCTAATTAACAATGTTGACTACGCTCAGCAACAAGTAATAAAGCAAGTTAACGAAAGCGGAAATATGGTTATTTATGGACCTCCAGGAACTGGCAAGTCACAAACCATTGTAAACGTTATTTCTGACGCAATTAGCAAAGGCAAAAAGGTATTGGTTGTCTCACAAAAAAAGGCAGCCCTAGAGGTTATTTTTAACAGACTTTCAAACCTTAATGAAAAGGCAATCTTTATAACCGATGCCGAAAAGGAACGCCGTGCTTTTTACGCTAGGTGTCAAAACGCACACGACAGAGTTTCAGCATCAAAGATTAATGCTAATTTATACAAAGAGTACGACGATATCCAAAAACAACTTAGCGAAGAAGTCGCAAACCTTGATGCACTCTCTAATGTTTTAACACAAAAAACACCATTTGGAATTTCACTTCAAGAGATGTACTATGGCTCTTACAAAATTGGCAAAAAGTCGGTTGAGTATGATATCTACAAGCAAATGCTTGAGGATAAAAAACTTATGGCTCTAACTTACGACGAACTTGTTTCCGCACTAAGTCTCCTTCAGGAAAAGAACAAAGCCGAATTATACTACACCTTTGTTGAAAACAAGAAAAAGAACCCATTTATTGACCACTTAAAAGACGACCTTAGCGTGCATATTGTGTCTGAAGCACAGACCAAGCTCAGAAATCTTTCAGGTGCAAGACAAGTTCTTTTTGACGTTGCAAAATATAAGTATTCAAGGCAGGTTTTAACATATCTTGACGAAATCCAAAGCCACAGAAACATTAAGCCATTAATCAAAGTCATTAACCGCTTTGAAAACAAGAAAATATCAAAATTTTTAGATGTTAGCCACGTATTATTCCCTGCTTACCCATTTGCAAAAATCGCTTCAAACAGCAAGGAAAAGTCCATCAAGAAAGAACTTAACAAAACCATTGGTGCAATCAATGAATACCTTTCGGATTACGAATTCTTGAAAGACATCTTAACTCACGATGGTTACCTTATGGCACTTGACGGCATTCTAAACGGCAACAACGGAATTATCAGACTGCTTCTCTCTGCAATGGAAAACTATGTTGAACTAAGAGACGTTAACAGCACGCTCAAAAACTTACAAGAAGAACAAAAGATTGTATTGAACTTTGCATACAAGAACACAAACACTTACAACAAATACAAGCTTGTTCTAAACAAAATTTTACCAATCAGAATTTATCACGAAATCGTGAAATACGAAGCATCTGAACAAGACACCCTGTCAAGCATTGTGGACTTTGAAAACTTGCGTTCAAGAATAATTTCTCTTCAAAATGCATCAAAGGAAATCAGCAAACAGATTGCTGAGCAAAGCTTTAATGAAGAGTATCAAAAAATGCTCACAAAAAACAATTTCTGCAAAGACTATATTTACCAAATCACAAAAAAGCAAAACTTCTGGCCAATTAGAAAGTGCGTTGAAGTTTACCAAAAATTCATTTTCAAACTCTTCCCTTGCTGGCTACTTTCACCAGAAAATGTTTCAAATATCTTGCCACTTGAAAAAGATATGTTCGACATTGTGCTTTTTGACGAAGCCTCACAGGTGTTCATAGAAAACACCATTCCTTCAATCTATCGTGGAAACCGCATTGTTGTTGCTGGTGACGCAAAACAGCTTCGCCCTACAACAACCTTTATGAAACGTTATATGGGTGCTAATGTTGACGACAATCTTGACTACTCAACACAGGCAGCACTAGAAGTTGAAAGTTTGCTCGACCTTGCAGTTTCAAGATTTAACAGTGCAAACATAACCTATCACTATCGTAGCCAAAACGAAGAGCTTATCGACTTTTCAAATAAAGCTTTCTATAACAACACTCTTCAAATTGCTCCAAACATTTCAAAGAATATTAGACATAAGCCAATCGAAAGAATTTTGGTTGACGGCAAATGGAGTGACAGAAAGAACCCTATCGAAGCTAAAAAGGTTGTAGACCTTGTTAAAACCATTCTAAAAACTCGCAAAAACAACGAAACTGTTGGTATAATAACCTTTAACGTTGAGCAGGAAAACTGCATTGAAGACCTTATTGACAAGGAATGTTTCAAAGATGAAGAGTTTAGAGGATTATTCTTAAAAGAAAGCAATCGTGTTGAAAACGGCGAAGATGTGAGTTTGTTTGTTAAGAACCTTGAAAATGTTCAGGGTGATGAACGTGATATTATCATCTTTTCAATCGGATATGCAAGAAACGAAATCGGCAGAGTTAACTCTTCATTCGGTTCGCTTTCAAACGAGGGCGGTGAAAATCGTCTTAACGTTGCAATCACTCGTGCAAAAAAGAAAATCTACGTTGTAACAAGTGTTGAGCCTGAAGAACTTAAAATTGAGAACTCTAAGTTTATGGGTCCAAAACTTTTAAGGAGCTACTTAACCTATGTGCGTGCAGTTTCTGACGGCAACCACGAGGAAATGAAAACTATCCTTAATAGTTATGCCGAAGATGTTTTGGTTAAACCAAAAATTAGCGAAATATTGCCAATTGAAAATCAAATTGCCAACCGCTTATCAAAACTTGGCTATAACACCGAAATCAATCTCGGCAACTCTTCAAGCAAGATTTCCGTTGCGGTTTATGACAAAAAGCGTGACAAATATTTACTTGGTATTGAAACCGACCAAACCGTTATCAACAGTTCGCCATCAGCACTTGAGCGTGACGTGTTCAGAAACACATTCCTCAAGTCTCGTGGCTGGAAAATTATCAGAGTTTGGAGCAGAGACTGGTGGCACAATGAAAGCCAAGTTATCAGCACTATCGTTAAAGAAATTGAAAAACAAATCAAAATTCTTCAAAAAGAGGCTGAAAGCAAAAAACTCGCAAAAACTCAAAAGAAAACTAAGGCATAACGCTTTAGTTTTTCTTTTTGCACAAAATTTTGTTGTATTTGCTTGGAAATTTCAATTTTGGGGTGTTACAATAATATTGTAAGGGAGTGATTTTATGAATAATGAACCAAAGCCAGCAAAAATTGGAGTTTTTATCGCAAGGTTTCAACCTCTGCACAAAGCACATATGTACGTAATTGAAAAGGCACTAAAAGAGTGTGATAAGGTGGTTATTATGCTTGGAAGCAGTAACAAGGAAAATATGCCAAGAAACCCATTCAATTTCAGGCTAAGGAAAGAACTTTTGTCTGAATCGCTTTCAAACGAACACGATATGACAAAAATTCAAATCTACCAATTCCCTGACTGGTCAGAAGAAAACCTTATCACCGATGATGCCGTTTGGGGTCATTATCTATACTACAACATCGTTTCAAGAATTAATCAAAAAAGTTTCACTCTCTATTATTCTGACGACCCAGAAATCGTTAAGCACTGGTTCGATGATGAAGTTAAGCATTACATTTCTTTTTGTTTTTTGGATAGACAAAAGGTGTTTGAAGGCTTGTCTTCAACAAAAATTCGTGAAGCACTTTTAAATTTCACCCCTGCCGACAAAAAATATCTTTATAAATTTTTGCCTGAAGCAGTTTTTGAAAGAGTGGAAGAACTTCGTGAAATCATTTTGAAAGTTCACAAACACCCTAACAAAGATTTCACAATGAAATAATATAAACAAAAATTGCAATTTTATTAAATTTTCATTAAATTTGGCATAAAAATAACGCTAAGGAAACAATTATGAAGCTTATTAACGTAACAAAATTAACAAACGAACGTTTTTTGAATTTATACACCCTTGAATACGAACACGAGGGAAAAATTATCAAATGGACACTTGCGTCAAGAAATAAGCCTGACGAACTCACCTGCGTAACAGGAAAAGGCAAAGCTGACACGGTTTGCATTGTTCCAAAAATAAAAATAGATGGTAAAGAATTTATTGTTCTTACAAAAGAGTTCAGACAGCCTATTAATGACTATGTCTTTTCGTTCCCTGCTGGGCTTGTTGAAGAGGGTGAAGACCCACTCACCTGCTGTGCAAGAGAACTTCAGGAAGAGATTGGTGCTGAAGAACTTTCTGAGGTTAATCAGCTTTCAGATGTGTGTTACAACAGCGAAGGTATGACCGATGAAAGCGTTGTTATTTATGAAGTTGTGGTAACAAAACTTGGCAAACAAAATTTGCAAGACCACGAGGATATAAAAACCTTTATTGTTCCTCTTGAAGAACTTGAAACCTTTATAAAAGGCAAAAGGCTCAGCACAAGAGCTGGCATCTACTGTCCAAT
>CAZFPH010000072.1:0-917 GCA_964520955.1 uncultured Lachnospiraceae bacterium | reverse complement strand
CTGTCCAATGATTGCAAGAGAGTTCGCTCTCAAAAAAGAACTCGAAACCGCCAAAAATAAAGCACTTTCATAAAACATAATAAAAGATAACCTCTTAAAGATGCTTTATTGTGATACACTAAAAAAGACACTCAGAATGAGTGCTTTTTTTATTAGAATATTGTTAAATGTAATTCTTTTTATTTTTTCAAATCCTTTTACTAAAAAATACTATATTGTAGTATAAGATATTTAAGTATATTATAAAGATTTTAAATATATATCTTATTGCTTTGATTGCTGATGTCCGTCTAACTCTTTTCCACCCACCAGTTGTCTAACAAATGATTTAACACAACCCTTCTTTTCTTCTGCTTCACGTTCAGCAGTTCTGATTTGAGCAGTTCTTTGCAAATCAATTTGAGCATTGCAAGCATTAGAAAAACTTTCTTCATATGCTCTGCCATCAATTTTTCTACCCATATTCTTTTCAGAAACCATAGCAACCCAAGCCAGATAAATATTAACTAAACTTTCATTATCAGAAAAAAGTTGTCCGATATCATCAACTGTTGTTTCACCATATTCATCAACATCTAGTGGTCCATACTCACCAAGTGCAACCGGATTCATATATTTATTTGCTTTTCCCCAGCCACTTACAACAGGTTCATTTGTGAACCCACCAACACGGAAATATTTTCCGTAACTATCATCTTCAACCTCGTCTAAAACCATAATTCTTTCAAGATTCATATACTTGAATGCAAATTCTGCAACATCTTCTTTAGAAACAGGTTTAACCCAATTATCTTTCTTCATAAAGTACCTCCTTAAAAACTCCTTGATTATACCACAACCATACTCACATTTCAATATCATTACAAATATTTTATCAGCCATAAAAAAGAGAACCGAACTTCGGTTCTCTTTTCGAT
>CAZFPH010000071.1:0-5839 GCA_964520955.1 uncultured Lachnospiraceae bacterium | reverse complement strand
GAGTGTTTCAGGTTCTTGTTGAACTTTGAGTGCTCTGAATTGCTCAAGCATATTTTCAATTTTAAGTCCGTTAAGTTCACCGAGCTTTAAAGCGTGAGTAAGAGCAACGCCTGGTTGGTTTGTGTGAACGTGAACCTTGATAAGGTTAAGGTCGCCAATACAAATAACTGAGTCGCCAAGAGTCATAAGAGTCTCACGAAGTTTGTCAATATCAGCAACTGTGGTCTTTTTATTAATGTTGATAATAAAGAATTCTGTGCAGTAAGCGAATTCAATGTCAGCTAAGCTATTGTAATCAATAAGTTCAGCATTTCCGTCTGAGATTACGCCACCTTCACCGATTCTGTCAGAGTTTGCCTGAAGTTTAAGTTCACTTTCATCACCAGAAACGATTTTAAGGAAGCCATTCAAAATAATGAGTAATCCTCTACCACCAGCGTCAACAACGCCTGCTTTTTTAAGAACTGGAAGAAGTTCAGGTGTCATAGCAAGGGCTTCTTCACCAATATCAAGAACTTGTTTAAAGAAGTCTTGAAGGTCTTCTGCTTTTTTTGCAATCTTAATTGAAGCATCAGCCATAGCACGGATAACTGTTAAGATTGTACCTTCTTTTGGCTTTGTTACTGCTTTATAAGCAACGTTTGCACCTTCGATTAATGCGTTCGCAAAATCAACAGCCTTGATTTCTTTTAGGTTTGTGAAATAAGAGGTAAATCCTTTTAAAATTTGCGATAAAATTACACCAGAGTTACCTCTTGCACCCTTTAGTGCACCCTTAGAAATGGCATCACAAATTGTTTCCATATCATTGGTTGTGCACATATTAAGTTCTTTAACTGATGATTTCATTGTAAGCGACATATTTGTACCAGTATCGCCATCTGGAACTGGGAAAACGTTAAGAGAGTTAACGTATTCTTTATTTTCTTCAAGGTAATTTGCACCTGAAATTACCATTTTTCTGAGCATTGCACCCGTAATTACTTTATCCACTATAATTTTCTCCTGAATTGTTATATACAAATAAAGTTACAGCAAAAAATAGCAAAAACTATTTTGCCTAAACTTTAACACCGACAACGTTAATATTGATTGAGTCAACAAGCATACCTGTAAACTGTTCAACGTTATATTTAACAACACGTCTAACAGATTCAGCAACAGCGTTAATGCTGACACCATACTTAAGGATAATGTCAAGGTCAATGTTAATTCTATCACTCATAGTAGTTATTTTAATACCACGTGGCTTGTAAGACTTTTTAAAAAGCTCACGAAGAGAATCAGAGAACTTGTTTGTTACAAGGTCCACTACACCATAAACGTCGAGTGCAGAATGTGCAACAATCAAAGCAACTGAGTCGTCTGTAACAGAAATTTTTCCGTAAGAGTTAACAGTAGTAACTGACATATCTATCTCCTTAATTTTGTTTTGAGCCCACCAAAAAAGGTCAGTTTGCTCCAAACTTACATTAATAATAAACTAAAATCTTAAAAAAATCAACAGTTCTGAGCAATTAATCCCACAAAAAAAGCAAAAATATTTAAAATTTTTAACGAATTACTTGCAAAAGCAAAAGTTGTATGCTATCATATACAAGGTATTATATTCAAATCACCTAGGAGGTAGAAACCAATGAGTAGAGTTTGTAGTATTTGTGGTAAAGGTGCTAGTGCAGGTAATTCTCGTAGCCACGCTTTAAATATATCTAAAAGAACATTTAGACCAAATATTCATAAAACAACCGTTGAAATCGACGGCGAAGTTAAAAACGCTTATGTTTGCACAAAGTGTATGAAAGGTTCAAAAAAAGATAAATAATAGAACTCAAAGTTAAGTTTCAAGCCATTAGTGCTTGAAACTTTTTTATTTCACTATTCTTTTTATTGATTATTTTATGCCAAGTGGTATAATAAATATATCGGAGGATTTTATGCTAGAACTTAAAAATGTATGCTTTTCCGTTAAAGAAAAAGGAAAAGTTAAAGAGATTATAAAAGACCTTAGCCTTAAAATTGATGAAGATAAAATCTATGTTATAACGGGACCAAATGGTTCAGGTAAGTCTACCCTTGCAAAAATTATTATGGGTATCAATAAACCAACATCAGGAACAATTCTTTTTAATGGCGAAGATATAACCGACCTTTCAATTACTGAACGTGCGAAACTTGGCATTAGTTTTGCCTTTCAACAACCAGTAAAGTTTAAAGGAATAACTGTTAAAAGAATGATAGAGCTTGCAACTGGTGGAGAAATTTCGGTGGCGGAGGCTTGCAAATATCTTTCAGATGTTGGACTTTGTGCAAGAGATTATATTGACCGTGAGATTGACGGTTCTCTTTCTGGTGGCGAGCTTAAGCGTATTGAAATTGCAACGACAATTGCAAGAGCAAGCAAACTCACAATTTTTGATGAACCAGAAGCTGGTATTGACCTTTGGAGCTTTAATAGTTTAATCAAAACATTTAACAATGTTAAATCTAAGTATAAATGCGGATTTATAATTATTTCTCACCAAGAAAGAATCCTTGATATTGCAGACAATATTATTGTGCTCTCTAGCGGAACAATTAAAAAAATCGGCAAAAAACAAGATGTGCTCCCTCACCTTTCTGAAATATACACAACGTGCAAAGCACTTGAGGAGGCAGAATAATGGAAGAACTCAACAAAATTGATAAGGATTTACTAGCAACCATTGCAGACCTTCACGAAATTCCTGAAGGTGCATATAACATAAGAAAAGACGGCAGGCTTTATGGTAGAAACACCAATGCAAATATTGATATCGTGACTAAAACTGACAAGCCAGGCATTGATATAATAATCAAGGCAGGTACCAAAAACCAAAGTGTGCATATCCCTGTTATTGTGTCAGAGGCAGGGCTAAAAGACCTTGTTTATAACGACTTTTATATAGGAAAAGACGCAGACGTAACAATTGTCGCTGGTTGTGGCATTGCCTGTGGTTCGAATGAAGATGAAGGACACGACGGCGTGCACAGTTTTCATATTGAACAAGGTGCAAAAGTTACTTATATCGAAAAACATTATGCAACTGGAAAAGGTACTGGAAAAAGAGTTTTGAACCCAGTAACAAACGTTGATATGAAAAAGGATTCTTATATGAAAATGGAAACCATTCAAATTGGTGGTGTTACCTATTCAGTAAGAACAACAAATGCAGTTCTTGACACTGGAGCAAAACTTGAAATTAGTGAAAAGATTATGACGGCTGGCGACGAGTATGCTGAAACAAACTTTAATGTTGACCTTGACGGCAAAGACTCTTCTACCCACGTGGTTTCAAGAGCAGTTGCTAAAAATAATAGCAAACAAATCTATAAATCTGTAATCAATGGAAACAATAAGTGTTACGGACACACGGAATGTGACGCAATCATTATGGATAAAGCATTTATTGTTGCAAAGCCAGAACTCACAGCAAAATCTACTGATGCTTCCCTAATTCACGAGGCTGCCATTGGAAAGATTGCTGGAGAACAGATAATAAAACTTCAAACGCTAGGTCTCACTGAGCGTGAAGCAGAAAAAGAAATTATCAAAGGTTTTTTAAAATAAATTTATAGAAACAAAAAAAGATAGCGAGTGCTATCTTTTTTTGTTTTTTATAATCCTGGTTGGAAGTCTTCTGGTTTTAAAATATTACCCTTTGTGTCAAAAATTCTTCCCTTTGCGTCGTATAGAGCACTTTCAAGTGGTGGTGCTTTTTCATCAGGAATTACACCATCGTTAAGATATTTTGGTCGAACAAGTCCACCAATTGCGTTTCTAACGTTGATTGTGTATTTGTGAGCTCTTTCTATTGTTGCTTCTGAAAACTCGCCATAAGCGTTCATAGAAAGTCTTCTTTTAGAAACAAAATATGTTGGGCCATCTACTGGTGCATTTTCGTTATATCTATGTTGATTTCTTCTGTAGCCTCTGTTTGAGATGGCATCATCTAAAACACTTCTAGAAATAAAGTAATCAGTGATATCAAGCAAGCCAACATACAATTCCCAGTCAATCTTTTCAGGACCTATTCCTCTTTGACCATTTCTAATATTCATCAAAAATTCTTCTTGGCTTTCATTTGCTGAATATATGCCTTTTGGAACAACTTTGTTTCCTGATCTTTCATTATACATATCCCTAAGGTATGTATTGCTTTCTGCGTCAATTCTAAACGCAGTGTCATAAATCCCGTCGCCGTCAGTGTCGGCTAAAATGATATTTCTTGAGTTTGGATCGGTTTCACCAGTTGCATTTGGAATCATGTATGAAGCTAAAACTGCTTGAAGAACAGCTCTTAGTGATGCTTTTTTGTTAACAACTTCATTATTGATGAAATTTTGCACATCTAAGAAACTATGCAAATCTGGATAAGCACCTTTGTATCCACAACTTGACAAAAATCTATCAAATCTAATGGTTTTTACTGGCATACCAGTTTCTTTAACCAAAAGTGAGTTCAAGTCAATTGCACTTGAAGATACAAATGGAGGTAAATCTTTTCCTCTATTCAAAGCAATTGCATAAGTTTCAAGAGGTGTTGGTGAAGCCTCCAAAACACTACTTACGAGCACTCGGTCTAAAATTTCTCCCACTCTTGGAACATTGTAGTCTTTCACGTGGTGAGGCCAAAACAATTCATGTGCATCGTCTATAGGAAAACCATATTTGGTTGTTGTGGTTGTCTTTTCAGTCTGTGTTGGGTGTGTGAATTTGAGTGGTACATAGTGATCAATATGTGTTATACCAACAGCATTAACTGGATTTCTTGTAACCGATGTGTCGGTTGGTAAGATATTTGTGTTAACAGCCTTTAAAATTTCTTTAACAGTTGATGAGTAATTTGCCATAATAGCCTCCTTTCATCCGTTTTATAGTTATTATATTATACCATAACATCTGCTAGAATTCAATACTTTTTTAAAAAAACATATAAACAAAAAACAGCGGTAAAACCACTGTTTTTAAAAGATTATAGTTATGCAATAATAATCATCACTTATTTTTGTTTTTTAACAAATAATTTTAAAAATTTTCCAAGCACCTTTGGGGCTTTAATGCAAACAATTGTCATATAACACCTCCGATAGTGCATTATATGATATTAGCTAAGATTGTGACTATTATTTGAAATAATTTTGAAGGTTATTGATAAATCCCTTGCCCTTTAGTTGCTTGATTGTTTTTCTCATATTTTTAGATGTAAAGATTGTTGAGCCACTAACAATAATGTTGACACCGAGTTTTCTTAAGATTTCTGCGTTTTTTGTTGTTACTCCACCGTCAATTTCAATATACACTTTTTTGTTCATTTCTCTAATTTCTGCAACTTTTTCAGCAGAACCAGGAATAAATTTTTGACCATACGCACCTGGGTTAACGCTCATAACTGTAACCATGTCAATAAGGTCACCATCGAGCAAGTCTTTAATTTTTAGTGCTGGTGTTTTTGGATTGATAGCAATTCCACAAACAATATTTTTCGACTTGAGATATTTTAGTGTTTCTTCAACGTTTTTGCAAGCCTCGTAATGAACTGTTAAGATATCTGCACCAGCGTCGACATAATCATCGATAACTTTTTCTGGATTTGCAACCATCAAGTGAACGTCTAGCATAAGATTTGTCATATCTTTGATTTTATCGACAAATGTGTGGTCAAATGTTTTGTTTTTAACAAACACGCCGTCCATAATGTCAATATGAACCATTGTTGCACCCGCCTTTTCAATATCAGCAAGTGCTTGCTTTAACACATCGTCGTTATTATAGTCAATTGCGAGAATTGATGGAGAGATTTTTATAAGTCTAGGTTTCATT
>CAZFPH010000070.1:0-5942 GCA_964520955.1 uncultured Lachnospiraceae bacterium | reverse complement strand
GGAGCAACTGAGTGAAGCATAACCATTGCAACTTTTGCATAGTGCAATGAGTTTGCAATACACTTTTTTTCAGTTTCGATATCATCAGAAACAAAGTTTTTTGTCCAATACTTGTTAATGTTTCTAAGGAAACTATCAAGCTCATATATGCACATATGGAACTTATTTTCCATCATACATTTTTCAAATTTAAGAGTTGTCATTTCACACTCAAGTAAAATCTCTTCATCAATTTCGGCATAAGGAATCACACCATCAAAATCTTTTTGCCAAGTATAGAATAATGTTCTAAGTGCTCTGTTATAAACGTTGGTAAGCAAGTTTCCATCTTTTACAACTGGGTCAACCTCATTTGGGTCAGCGTCAGGATTGTAAACCTTTGGATTAAATGAAGAAGATGTGCTACCAACATTGAGAGCCAAGAAATGTGCACGTAATTGCTCATAAGTGTAGTGGTCTAAAAGTTCATTAGCCATTGGAGGTTTTATTTTACCTGAAGAACTTGCTTTATTGCCCATAAATAATGAGTGCTTATTAACCACCAATTGACTAATTTGCAAGTCGCCCTCTGGAGCATCTAACTTTGGCTCGCCCTTTTGAGTTGCAAGCCACATTGCGTGCTGAGCTGGACCATAGAAATAAATATTGTCTTCACCCAAAATCTGGTATACTTTAGCGTCTTTTGTACACCAATATTTCTTCCATTCTTCATCATCAAATCCATTATGCTTCAAATATGTTCTAGTGAATGAAATTGGTGCCCAGAGAGATTCTGGCCAACAATAGAATGTTAAATCCTTAACACCCTCTTTTTCTGGAACACTCACACCCCAAGAAATATTACCTGAAAGTCTGAATGGAACAAGAGTTTTACCTGTTCTGTATCTAATTGAAGCATTAGAAAGCATTTCACAAGCTTTTTCACGGTCATTGAGAGTTTCAAAAATAATAACAAAACTTGCTTTGCTTTTATCTTCTACCTGTTCAAATTTTGGAAGCATATTTGATATTTTTTCAAACTCAAACATAAAATCTTTCTTTATGTAGATTTCTGGTTTTTTCAAGAATTCTTTAATTTCTTTAGTAACAAATTCACGTGTTGGTGTTTCTTTTTCAAGATAAGCAATCCATTCTTTTAAAAGTTCAGTGTAATTTTGCAAATTAAAGTACCAGTTTTCAATATTTCTTAATTCCGGCTTAGTTCCAGAAAGCGTAGAAACTGGGTCAATTAATTGTTCAGGCAAATATTGGTGTCCGAGGTCGCACTCATCGGCGTAACCTTTTTCACTCTTGCAACCATCAATTGGACACTTTCCAATAACCTGCCTACCGTTTAAAAAGCAGTTTGCTTTGATATCAAAAAACTGAGCTGTTGAAAGTTTTGAAAGCGTACCATTTTCATAAAGCGTATTAAAAATTTCAGTACTAACTTTGTCATGCATTTCCTTTGCTTCACCAATTGCAGAGCCCTCAAACCAATCAAGACCAATTTCGTACTCTTTTAAAGTCTCGATATGTTTTTTATTAAAGTCAGCAACCATATCTTCAATTGTTCCTGTGTAGCCAGATTCACGCATTTTTCTAAAGGTTTCTAACGATGGCGAACCATAGCAATCTGTTCCAGACACAAAAATAACATTTTCTTTGCCAAGCTTATCTTTCAAAAACCTAGCCAAAAAGTCTGCATACACAAACATACCGCAAACGTGTCCATAATGCAAGGTTTTATTACCATAAGGCATACCAGCAGTAACCACAGCTCTTTTTGGATACTTTGGTCTGTTTGCTTTCATTCTCTCCAAAATTTCTTTCATTTTTACGCTATCCATAAATCCTCCAATAAAAGAAAAACCACTCAAGTTTGTTGCTTGAGTGGTTTTGTTTCACAAGCAACAAAAATGCCTGTGTGAATAATCACACAGAACTATCTTTGTTGTTGTCCTTTAAAATTTACATAAATCATACACTTATAGTATCCCAAAATAACAGGCATTGTCAATGATTTTCTTAAATTTCTGCCACCAATTCAAAAAATAATTAATATATTTTATTTTTACTACCATTATTTTTTGCAACTTAAATTTTATATTAAAACAAAATAACATTTTTCAGTCAATAGCCACTGCAAAAATACAGCAAAAACAAAAAACGCACACATGGCGTTTTTTATATTTTATTATCTTGCCTATCAAAATCCTCAGCAATTTCTTTAATTAACTTATCATCTTCGATAAACATCATTTCTATTTTTTCAGTTTCATTATTTGCACGTTCAACAGCAAATCTCAAAATGCCATCTTCAACACCTTGAAGCAACGCAACTTCTTTACCCTGATATTCTTTTATATCTAGAACAATAAACTTCAAACCATTTTTAATTTCAATAATACTATCTTTTTTAATCAACATAGTTCCCTCTTACACTAATTTATTTCGTTTTGAGTTTTTTCTGAATTTTCAGTTACTTGCATTTTTTCTTTCAAATACTTTTCAACAGCTTTTCCTGCTTCTACACCTGCTTGTTTTGTTGCCCTGTCAACCATCTTTTTAATTACTGCCGCAACATAAGTCGCTCCGCCACCAGCAAGAGCAACCTGACCAATTTGTCCTACAAGATTCGCAACCTCTTGAGATTCAGCATTTGCACCCATAGCATTAGCCATAAACACACCGCCCATACCAGCAGCTGCAACAATAGCACTGATTACCTCTGCTACACCTGGCTTATTACCATTTTGCATAATCTTATCTCTTCTTTCACCCATTTTAAGGTACTTTCCTTTGTCTTTTCCAAGACTTTCTAGCATCTTATCAAAATCCTTATCAGAAAGCTCAGTAATTGTTTTAACTTCATATATTCCTAATTCTAACTCTCTGCCAGTTTGCTTAACTCTTTCTTCTTTCTGAACGCCCATAGCTTCAGCCAAAGAGTATTGTCTTGTTTCAGCAATCAAATAGTTTAAGTCTGTGTAAAGTTCGTTCATATGCTCTTCAGCCATTTCTTCTTCAGTCATAGACATTCTTGCTGTTTGATTTTCACTATCATCAGCTAAATCATTAACCCATTCTTCGGTTAATTCTTCTATCTTATCTTTGATAACATTGTAATACCTAGGATTATCCGCACTTTCTTCAGAAATTCCTAATATCTCTAACGCCTTGTAGTATATCTCTGCTTCATACTTGTCTTTTTCAGCAGATATACTTTTTGCTTCACTTTCAGTGCGTCCTCTTGTTAAATCTTCTCTGTCAGTAGTTAAAATTTCAATAGTTCTTTGATTTTCTAAATACACCTTTGCTGCGTTAACTTTAATTTTATTAACGGAAGCCTTGATTTGTTCAATAGACAAACCCTTCATTCTGTTAATTTCATTAGTATTTGAATTAATCCTATCTCTAAAAGAACCTATTTCAGCACTTAATTTATCAAAATCTTCACCTTGAGTTAAACCAAGTCTTATAATTTCTCTTTTTATTTCAGCAATCTTCTGTTCAAATAACCTAGAAGACACCTCTAGCCTTCTAATATATAGCCTTCTAATTTGTTCGTAAACGTTATCATTTTCTTGTGTTGCCATAGCAAACCTCCACCTAAACTTATGCTAACATAAATTTTTTTTGTTAGTCAAATTAAATAGTTATAACTTTTAAACTATATACATTTTGAACAATAACATACTTGACAATTTTATTAGTCTTATATTTTTCATTACTAGACAATTGGCAATTTGTCGTAATCAATATCAGCCCTTTCTTTAGCTATCAAAAGTGGCAATGGTTTATTTTCCTTTTGAACAGCTTGAACCCTAGAAAAATCTCTTGAATTCAAAAATTCAACAAAATATTTTTTCTCATTATTAATTTTCACATCATACTTAACTTTGTAAGTGTAACCAGATTCACCTGTTTTTGCAGGGTTATTAATACTGCTTCTCTTTTTTACAAACAGCGAATAACTATTTGTGCTATCTTTAACCACATCTACAGAGTCTTTAGACTTTTTAAAATATATTCCTGTCTTTATTTTAATGAACTCGTTATTAATACTAATAACTTCTTGGTCTTGAGGCATACTAACAAGCTGAGGTTTTAACATTTCTTCTGTTAATGCATAGTTATTTCCGTAAACTTTGATATCAATTTCTTTATCAGCCAAATAACTAAGCTGGTATTTATCTAAAAATGGTGATAAGAATGAAGTCTTGCGTATTAACTTTCCATTACTGCCAGAAAATTCAACAGTAATTCTGTAATCCCCCTCAAAACAAATAGGCTTGTTATTGTATTCAACATCTTTACCCTTTTGTTCACAAGGATAATTAGCCTTAGAAATTACAAGTTTTGCAGACACAATCCTTCCCTTTGCGTCAGCACCATTTTTAAGTATTTTATTTTCAATAACACTAAATATAATACCAGAAACAATGGCAATCTCAATAGCAATGCCAATCACACCAAAAATCACAGCCATAACAATAAATTTAATTGATGCCATTCCAGGATTTTTTATCGCAAGAACCACAAACACAATCGCCAAAATTAATGGCACAATTGCAAACCCTGCAAGCACTACATTTGAAATTAAGCTAGATTCTTTTTTCTTTTCCATATAAACCTCTCAAAATTTAAAGTTATACAAAAAGGTTGAAGCAAAATACTTCAACCTTATTTGGTGCGAGGAAAGGGGGTCGAACCCTCACTCCTTTCGGAAACCGCCCCTTAAACGATCGCGTCTGCCATTCCGCCATCCTCGCAAAGGGAGTTGTAATTTTTTCAAATTACGCCACTAGTATAGTCTTTTATTCCTAATTTGTCTAGTATTTTTAAAAAAAAAATTAATTTTATTAAAAATATCTAATCTTACTTGCTATTCGATAACTTTAAATACTAAAGCCACAATTCCATTTTTCTCTATTGCCTCATAAGAACCAGTTGCAAGAAAGATGTCAGAAGCCTTCTCAATTGTGGCACTATGCTTAAACCCGCAAGTTTCCTTTCCAAGCGTCTCAACTGCCTCTGTAACATCAGCAAAGTATAGCAAATTCTCAATTTTAGCATTCTTTGTTTGAACTTGTTTTTCCTCGGCCTCGGCTTGTTGCTCACCATCGTCCTCTTCCACCTTTCTAACAAAGGTTATCTGATTGCCAACAGCGTAAACTTTTCTTTTTGGTTCATTTATAACAAGTTGAGCAGTTTTTTTACCGCTCAAAAGTTTTTCAAACATATCATTATCTAACTCAAATTTGTAAATATCTTCCATAAAATTTCCTTTTCTATAATATGATAATATTATATAAAACTAATTAAAACTTTGTCAAGGTAAATATTTAAATAGATATATTTGAATTGCTATAAATATTATAATACCCCATAACCTTTGATAAATAATTTTTTGTTTCCTTGTACGATATTTTATCCTTTACCAATTTTCCGTTATCATCAAGCCACAAAAGCACGGCATTTTCCCCTGCATTGTATGCACAGACCACAATTTCAATATCGTCAAATTTATCAAACAAGTATCTCAGGTAGAAACAGCCATATTTTATATTTGTGTCAGGTTCAAAAAGTCTGTCTCTCGAGTATTCCTCACCCAGTTCATCAGCCACCCAACTAGCCGTGCTTGGAATCATTTGCATAAGACCAAGTGCACCAGATGGAGACACCGCCCCTGCATCAAAGTCACTTTCAGTTTTTATCACCGCATAAACCAAAGCTTTATCAAGGTTATACTCAGCCGAATATTTAATCACAAAATTACTATACTTCTTTTTGTAAATTACAAAATTAAAAACAACAAAAAAAACCATCGTAATAATAACAATAATAGAAAAAACAATCATTACCTTTTTCTTCATACATATATTATATGCATAATGAAAATTTTTAAATTTTACTTAAAATAAAATGCGTTTTAGTAAAATATATGTTATCATAAAACC
>CAZFPH010000069.1:586-6078 GCA_964520955.1 uncultured Lachnospiraceae bacterium | reverse complement strand
GGGTTTGTAAGCATACCAAGAAGTTGAGCAACCAAAACATCTCTTGCTGGGATACTTGCTAAAGCATTGATTTCATCAGTGTTATAATATTTGCCACTAACGTAACCAGATTTTAACTTTAAAGCTTTGCCATATTTTTTAGAACCATCAAGCGCAATTTTAGCAGGAGCAACTTCATCTGCATTATGGAATAATACAGCTGTTGTACCTTCATAGTCTGTTGCTGGGAATTCAATACCAAGTTTTTCAAAAGCAATCTTCATAAGTCTGTTTTTGTAAACTTTGTAAACGCCACCAGCAGTTCTAACAGTTTCACGAAGCTCTGTTGCTTGAGCAACTGTAAGACCACGATAGTCAACTAAAACGATAGATTTTGCATCTTTAGCAAGACCTTCGATTTCACTTACAACTAGCTTTTTATTTTCAAAATTTGCTGACATTGTTTATCCTCCTTTTGTAGTGTGAAGATTAAAAAAACCTTATGCTCACGGAACATAAGGTTAACAATATCATTATCCTAACGTTCCTCGGCAAGAAATTAAGGGTGAACCCACTTGCTGTCTACGGCACTAATTCTTTTAACAAGAATATTATATCGAATATAAAAATTTTGTCAAGAAGTTTTTCAATTTTTTTTAAATAGGTATTGAAATGGACTTTTTTATGTGTTACAATGTTTAGCGTAAAAGGAGTAAAATATGAGCAATCCACAAGTTTCAAAGGTCACAAAAGATGAACTTATTGCCGCACAAAGCTCATTAGCTGAGCAAAAGCCAGCTGAAGTTTCTGCTCCAGTAAAAAATCGTGCTAGTTTGTATTCGACAGAATATATAACAAAATTACCTCTTGACGAAATTGAAAAATTCTTTGAAAAATTTGATGTTTCAGCTTGTGCAAAAATCCCAAACGACAAAGAACCAAAATTCGTTTTTGTTAATTGCAACGGATTTACCGTAATGTTTTCTGATTTTAATTTTTGTTTTGAATTTAACGAAACATTACTCATTCCAGACGAAACAAAAACAAAATTTAATTTGCAAGCTTTTGCAGACTACTGCGAAAAGATTGGAAAGACACCTGAACAAATAATTTCAGAACTTATGACAGTAGAATTATTTGGTCAAAGATTCCCTTCTTATGCAGAAAAAAGAAAAAGAGTTAAACTTGCTGAAAATAGATTGGCTTTTGAACAATTGCCAAAGTCAATGCAAAAAACACTTAAAATCGCAAACGAGCAAAAAGAAAATGAAATTATGTCAACACACGACAAACTTTACTATGGCGACTATGCGGGCAATCCATACATTAATGGTGAAAATAACTAACAAAAACCTTGGAAATTCCAAGGTTTTTGTTTTTGCCTATTCTTCGCTAATAGCATCAGTAAATCTATCTTTTAAGTTTACTGCATCGTCAATTTTATTTTCAACAACTTCAATATTTTTTGGAGTACCTGAAATCACAATGCTGTCTGCCCTTTCAAGCACGGCTTCTGGGAATGGTTCAATAATATTTCCGTCTCGTTTAATGAATATAACGTTAATACCATACTTTTTCCTGATGTTAACTTCACTTATTGACTTGCCTGCCCAGTTTGTTGGGCACATTATCTCAACAATTTTGTAATTGTCAGTGAGTTTTACAATTTCATTTGTAAGAGGGTCAAGAAGTGCAGATGAAAGCTTTTTGCTCATATAAACTTCTGGAAATACCACCAAATCCACGCCAATTTTTTCGAGTATATCCTTTTGTTGGTCGCTTTGAGATTTTGCAATAATATATGGCACTTTGAGTTCTTTGCAGTTAAGAGTTGCAAGCATACTTGCCGACAAGTCTTCACCAATACAAACGATTGCACAGTCAAAATTTTGAACGCCAAGCGAATATAAAACGTCTTTTTTTGTTGCATCGGCAACCACTGCGTGAGTAACCTTATTTTGCACCGACTCAACGTATTGCTTGTCGCTATCGATAGCAAGGACATTTTTTCCATCTTCAGCAAGAGTAATTGCCAGACTCATACCAAATCTTCCAAGACCAATAACAACATAATCATTAAATTCTTTGCTTAATATTTTTTCCATATTACCCCACTACTATTTTAGCCTCGACATAATCTATGCTGAGGTTTTCTTTTGTTTTAAACGCCAATGGTATGGTGAGCATACCAATTCTTCCTATGTACATAAGCAAAATAAGCACAAGTTTTGAGCCCCACGACAGCAGTGGCGTTATGCCCATTGTTAGCCCAACAGTGCAAATTCCAGAAATCGATTCAAACAGCACATCGCCGTAAGAAAATTTCATACCTTCAAAAATAAAAATTAACAAACTACCAACAAAAACAAACATTATTCCAATCAAAATAATTCTGACAGCTTTGTTTATTGTTTGGTGAGTAATTTTTCTGTTTTTATAAATTATATCGCCGTTATGTGTTGTGCTTCTAAACAGCATTAACAAAAGCACAAAAAGCGTTGTGGTTTTCATACCTCCAGCAAATGACGCAGGCGAACCACCAATAAACATTAAAATTTCTGAAACAATAATTGTTACTGGAGACATTGCTGACTGATCAAATGTTGAAAAGCCAGCGGTTCTAGATGTACTTTGAAAGAAAGAATTTACAATCTTATCCCAAACAGAAAGCGAACCAATTGTTGCTTGATTATTCCACTCGCAAATCATTGTGGTAACAGCCCCAATCAAAAACAAAGCACCTGTCATAATCAAAACAACTCTTGTGTGCAGGTTAATTTTTTTATTTTTTCTGTTTTTATCAAAAATATCAAAAATTACCAAAAAGCCCATACTTCCAATAATCACAAGAAACATTATTGGAATAAGTACCCACGATTTATCGATAAATGAAGCCATATTAGAAAAATCTGGAGTAGTGCTACCAAATGGGTCAATACCAGCGTTACAAAACGCACTTATAGACAAAAACAACGCATTGAAAAGTCCTGAGCCAACGCTTCCAGTAAAAATTATCATTGATGGTGCAAGAATGACAAAACCAGCGAACTCACAAATTAATGTGATAATCAAAATCTTTATAATATCATTAACAACACCTTGATTATCATCTTTGTTTAAGCTTTCTTGAAGAGTGAGCCTTGTTGAATAGTTAATCTTCTTTCTTAAAAGCAAAAATATAAAAGACGCAATGGAAACAAAGCCAAGACCTCCTATTTGAATCAAGAACATAACGACTATTTGACCAAATAAATTAAGCTCAGTTGCAATATCAAACGCCATTAAACCTGTCAAACAAACCGATGTTGTTGATGTGAATAGTGAATCAATAAAAGGTATCCACTCGCCACTTTTGTTTGAAATTGGCAGGCATAATAAAAATGCACCAACTAAGATTATCGTGGCAAAGCCGAGCAAGATAATCATTGCTGGAGTTATGTGAAATGAAGTGTGTTTTGAAGTTTTTGCCATATGCCTCATATTAACACAAAAACACTATTTTGGCAAAAGAAATAAATGTGATTTGTCTCCGCTTTCAATATTTTATGCAATTTTCAATAAAAAAACCTTGGGATTTCCAAGGTCGTTTTTAGCTGTTTGTTTGCTGAGAAGTTGAAGCTTCTCCTGTCTTTTTTCCGTGAACTGCTGGGTCTGGCTTTTGCCCATCAGGTACTATAATATCATATCTAGCAATTTGGTCAGCAGGTATATCGTTTGTTGCATACTTTCCTTCTCTTATTGAACCGATAATGTACTCAGGCAAGAGTCTTCCACGAGTACCTTGTTCTGCATTTTCAAACCCAATGATTGGTTTTTTGCCATCAACTTCTGCTTTTGGCACTTGAGCAACAACAACTGCTCCGCATTCAACCCAGTAATTCAATATATTCAATAATCCCAAGCTTTCATCTTCATTTGTGTTAATTGTAGTATGTGCAAGGTCACCTTCACTAGGAAGTAGCAAACCCTTCTTTTTTATATTCTCGATGGTTGCTGATATTTCTTCTTCTGATTTTTTAGAGCCATCGTAATTCACATTATGAATATAAAGATAATTATTTTCATCTTCATAAAGAGAAAGTAATCTTTCGCCATCTTCCTTTGAAAGTATGCCATCAAACTTTTTGTAGCCTGAATAAGCAAATTCGCACAATTCGCCAATACCTTTTTTTTCTGCATCAGGAGAACAAGCTGTTCTAATTCTTTCAAAAATAAATCTGTGAGGAATTTTAAATTTGCCATCAGAAACGGGTGCGGGATTTGTTAATTCTTGCATTAATTGAGCATAAGTTTCATTTGTTCTTACAATATCATCTCTTGAATATCCTTCCCCAATAAGTTTCTTTTCATCAAGAAAGTTTTCCTTATATTGTTTTAAAAACGTTTGATAAACCTCTGGTGAGTTCGTTTTGTCAAGTGTGATAAGATCCATATCAAACTCAACGCAGGCCGTCATAAACTCAACATCATTAACCAACTTAGGGTCTATTCTTATCATTTCGTCGATATATTCTCTAATCTTTTTGCAAGATGTTACATACGCTTCATTATCAAGCAAAGACTTATGTTTTACCGACGCATTTTTTGAATAATCTAAGTTCATACCCTCAAAAATTTTGAGTTCTTCTTGCATTGCTTCCTGAAGTCTTCCAATTGCTGTTTCCTTTTGTTCTAAAATGAGCCCCGTGCTAGAAACTCTCTTTTTTGCAAGGTCAATTTCTTTGAGTGTGTCATTGTACTCTTTAACCTGTTTTTTGTATTTTCTTCTAAAAAACAACCTGAATAAAAATGATTTACTTGGTTCAACAAGACTCGCCTCTTTTTCCTGCAAATCTTTTTTTGCCTGCTCATATTCAGTTTTTTGCTCTTCAGATGGTTCTTCCGTTTGAATTTTCCTTGAATATTTGCTTGTGATTTCATCTTTTAATTTTTTTAAAAATTTCATAGTTACCTCAGTCATAGATTACACCAATAAAAAAAACTAGTCAAGACTTTGACTAGTTTTGTAATTATTTTGCTCTGTACATAGCTTTAACGCCAGGTCCCATTGTGCTAGCGAAGTTAACAGACTTGATGTATGTTCCCTTTGCAGCTTGTGGCTTAGCTTTTACGATAGCATCGATAAATGTTTCATAGTTCTCAAGTAACTTTTGAACGCCAAAACTCTTTTTACCGATTGCAGCGTGAACAATACCGAACTTGTCAACTCTGTATTCAACCTTACCAGCTTTTACATCGTGGATAGCTTTAGCAACGTCCATAGTAACAGTTCCGCTCTTTGGGTTTGGCATCAAACCACGAGGTCCAAGAACTCTAGCACATCTACCAACAATACCCATCATATCAGGTGTTGTGATACAAGTGTCAAAATCTAACCAACCTTCTTTCATAATCTTGTCAACGATTTCTTCAGCACCAACAATGTCAGCACCAGCTTCCTTAGCGATGTCTGCCTTGTCGCCTTTAGCGATAACAAGAACTCTTTGAGTTTTACCAGTTCCGTTTGGAAGAAC
>CAZFPH010000069.1:0-576 GCA_964520955.1 uncultured Lachnospiraceae bacterium | reverse complement strand
TCAACGCCAAGACGTACGTGAATTTCAATTGTTTCATCAAATTTTGCTGTAGCAGTATCAATAGCAAGAGCTAATGCATCAGCAACTTCGTAAACTTTGCCAGCTTCAATTTTCTTAGAAGCATTTTCATAATTTTTGCCGTGTCTCATTTATAGCTCCTCCTTATTCTTCTACAGTAACGCCCATTGAACGAGCAGTACCCTTAACCATACTCATAGCTGATTCAAGAGAAGATGTGTTCAAATCAGGTAATTTGATTTTTGCAATCTTTTCAACTTGAGCTTGAGTGAGTTTGCCGACTTTATTTTTGTTTGGAACACCACTTGCTTTGTCAAGTCCAAGTTCTTTCATAACAAGAACTGCAACTGGAGGTGTTTTTGTGATGAACTCAAAACTTCTATCTTCATAGATAGTCATAACAACAGGGATAACTAAGCCCTCTTGTCCTGCAGTTTTAGCGTTAAAATCCTTAACAAATTGTCCAATGTTAATACCATGAGGTCCAAGAGATGAACCGATTGGAGGACCAGCTGTAGCTTTAGCTGCTGGAATTTGGATTTTTACGACTGCTTTAAT
>CAZFPH010000068.1:0-6100 GCA_964520955.1 uncultured Lachnospiraceae bacterium | reverse complement strand
ATATATGGAGCACTTTATTGCTTCTCGTTAGTGTTTATTCCAGTGGGAGTTTATTGTTTTATAGCAGCAAGGAGATTTTCTTATAAGGCTGAGCATCTTTTTGATGAATATTCTGTTAATAATAAAACAATAAGAAATTATACAATTTTTGTATGTATTGCTTGTTTCCCGCTTGGTTTGCTCGCAATAATTCCTTGTTACAATATTTTGACTAACAATATAAAGGTAACGGGTTTTAAAGTTACTGACACAAGAAACGAAGTTCCTAATGATACAGAAACAAAAGAAGAGGTTGTCCAAGAAAAAACAGCGGAAGCAACTGATACTGCTGAAAATGTAAATGAACTAGAAGTGACAAATCAAACGGAAGAAACGGAGCAGGAAAAACAAGAGAAATTTGAAAAACTCAAGAACTTTAACAAAAAAGGCATTATTACTGATGATGAACTTGAGATGGCAAGAAAACAACTTTTTGGTGAAGATAAAGAATAATTAAATTAAAAAGCTAACTGGCGAGGTTGGCTTTTTTTATTTTGCAAAGCATAAAAAGTTTTTGGGGTTCATATATATTTTGTAGAAACACAATTTGGAGGATATATGAACAACTTAGAAATTTATAGCGATATTGCTAAACGCACTGGCGGTGATATTTATATTGGTGTTGTTGGACCTGTGAGAACAGGAAAGTCGACATTCATTACCAAATTTATGCAATCATCAATTTTAAATAATATTTCAAATGAATACGAAAAACAGAGAACCGTGGACGAGATGCCTCAGTCTGGTGCAGGAAAAACTATTATGACAATGCAACCAAAATTCATCCCAAGTGAAGCGGTTACCGTTGATTTTGGCGGAGATGTTTCGGCAAGAGTAAGGCTTGTTGATTGTGTTGGTTATGCAATTAATGGGGCTTCGGGATTTGTTGAAGGTGATACTCCAAGAATGGTAAAAACGTTATGGAATGATAACGAAATTTCTTTTGAAGAAGCTGCTGAAATTGGTACGCATAAAGTTATCACCGAGCATTCAACAATTGCCGTTTTGGTTACCACAGATGGTTCAATAACAGGTATTCCAAGAGAAAATTATGTGAAGGCAGAAGAAAGGGTTGTTGCTGAATTAAAGACAAATAATAAGCCTTTTGTAATAGTTTTTAACTCCAAAGAACCAAAAAATGCAGAAAATCAAAAAATTGTTGAAGAGTTGAAAGAAAAATATAACGTGCCAGTTTTGCCTTATGATATTTCTTCAATCACATCAGAAGAAATTGAAAATATTATAAAATCAATCCTTTTTGAGTTTCCTGTAACAATGGTAAAATTCAGTATGCCAAGATGGATTAGGGCACTTCCTTATGAAGATGAATTTATCCAAAAGTTAATGGAAAAAATCAAAACAAAAACCGAACCTATTGCAAAGATGAGTGACTATTTGGGTGTGCTTGATATTTTTGAGGATGATGAAGATTTGCTTCCAATTGAAATAGGTTCGCTTAATATGTCAAATGGTGAAATTGATTTTAAGATTAATGTTGATAGTAGATTGTATTACAAAACATTAAGCAAAGAGTGTGGTATTGAAATAAATGACGATTTCCATTTGATGAGCTATATTAAAGAATTAGTTTCTGCAAAAGGTGAGTACGACAAAATTAAGACAGCTCTTGATAGCGTTAAGCAAACAGGTTACGGCGTTGTTATGCCATCACTTGATGAACTTGTTTTGCAAGAACCTGTCATTGTGAATAAGAATGGTAACTCTAGCATAAAGCTTAGGGCAACTGCACCAAGTTTACACATTATGCGTGTTGATGTCGATTCTGAAATTTGCCCAGCGGTTGGAAGTGTTGAACAAAGCGGATCACTTGTAACATATATGATGAATGAGTTTGAAAATAACAAGCAAGAAATTTGGAATAAAAATATGTTTGGCAAGCCAATGAATGAACTTATTAAAGAGTCGATTGATGGAAAAATTGCAGGGCTTCCAGAAGAGGTTCAAACAAAAATGAGAAAAACTCTTACAAAGATTGTTAACGAGAGAAAGGGTGGAGTGATTTGTATTCTTTTATAAAAAAAAGTGGAGTTTGCTCCACTTTTAATTTTTGTCATTATTATATTTGTTAAGTATTTCAGAGTAATTGAACTTTGTGGTAATGGCGTTGTTTGTCTCAAGCATTGCATCTCTTCCCATTGACCACATAGAAACCATACCATAGTTATGTTTGATGGCGTCTTGAACTATTGTTTCAGCCATAGTAAGGGTGAAAGTTGGGTACAGACTGCTTTCGTATCCAATTGAAAAAGTTGCACCTGTTTTTAAATATGCTTGGTCATCGCTGAGAGAATAACCATAGTCTGAGTAGATTTCTTTCAATTGATTAATCGAGTTATCGATTGCTCTAACGGAAGCTGATCCATAGTCTTCGTAATCGTAAACTCCTGTGCCGTAACACATAGTCATTGAGTTGATTAATTGAATATCTACTCCTGCGTCGAGATAAGCTTTGATTATGTTGATTTGTTTTTCTTGCCAGCCACTAGGCATAATTGGAATGGTTAAGGTGATTTCTATATTTGTTTCATCTTGAACTGCTTTGATGGCTTTTGCGTTAATACTATTTTGGTATGCATTTTGGTTTGATTCCTCAATGTCTAAGTCCATTCTTTTTAAACTGTAAGTTTCGATGATATCTCTATAAAACGTTTCGAGTGCACTTTGGCTTTGTGTGACAACCCAAGGAGCGTCGCCAAGCTGACCGCCGATGGAAATTGTGTAATCACCGCCTTTTTCACGTAACTCTTTTAATGATTGAACAATGCCGTTATATTGTGCGTTGTTTGTTGAGTTTTTGCTTAGTGAATAATAACCGCCCCAGCCCCAGCGAATGTTTCCGCTAGAATCAAGAGGGGTAACAGAGTCTGGTTGAATGAAGCCAAGATTAAAGTACTTAAAACCAGAATCGTCTGAAAGCTTTGCAAGGTTTGGTGCACCATTTGTGCTGTATGCATTGGCGGTATCGACCCAAGATGACATATCAATATATGGGGCGGAAAGTCTAACTGGCCAGCCACTTTTTGATGTTTTGTTAGGATTTGTGAGCATTTGGTGTGTTATTGCGGGTATTGTAAAAATGAATACTATCGAAAGTATTAATGTTAAAATCATTCCTAAAAAGATTGGCACATATCTCTTTTTGAAAGGTGTCCAGTTTTGAAAAAAGTTTTTGATATAGTTTTTCATAATACTATTAGTTTGAGTGACTGATTGAAAATTATGCATATAAAATGTTTAAGGATTTTGATGTGTGTGACATATAGTTTGACATAATCATCAATAAATATTAAAATAAAAATAGAGGTAATTATGATTATAAAATTCGTTAGACACGCTGATTCAAAAAAAGATAAAATTACAAGATTTGGCAGAAAGCAATGTAAAATGGCACTCAAACAAAAGGACGCAATAAAGTATGAAAAAATTTATTGTTCATCTTCTGGAAGATGTGTCAGAACGGCTAGGTTTTTCCAAAACAAATTAAAGCTTCAAGTTGAGGTTGTTGAGGGGTTAAAAGAACGTGAAACGCTTTTAGCAAATGAACCACAAAACGAAGCTGAACAGTTATGGTATGATAATTATTTAAATCCACTTTTTTCAAATGAAGAGCCAGAAGGTTGCAAAGAATTTTTGGCACGTAATTTTATCGAATTTAATCGCATTATAGATAACCATATTGATAAAAATGAAAACGTTATCATTGTTGCACATAGTGGCACTTTTTATGCTTTAATGGCGTACATTAATGGTATTCAAAAGAATAAAGATTTGGTTTGGTACAGGCTTACAAACTGTGCACAAATAATTGTAGAAGTTAAAAGCAGGATAAAATAATGCAAAAGATTTTTTATAACGCAAAAGTTCAAACGCAGAATGATACTCAGCCACAAGCTGAGGCTTTTTTTGTGAATGATGACAAGATTGTTTTAGTTGGTTCAAATGATGAAATTTTGCAGATGAAGCAAGAGAATACTGAGGTGGTTGACCTTGATGGAAAATTTGTGTACCCAACATTTTTTGATTGCAATGCAAGTGTTTATCAAATGATTGAAAATAGTCTAAAAAATGCAAATTTATCTAATTTTCTTGAAAATAATGATGAATTTGATGAAAATTATGATAAATTTTGCAATTATGATAAGTACAAAGAAGAATTTTTAAAAATCCAAAAGGACTACATTGCAAATGGTATTACTACAATTCAGGAAATTGATGTGTCAGCAAAAGAGTTTACTTTTTGGAAGAAAATGTCAGAAGAAAAACTTTTGATGATTGACATTATTGCATACATAAATTTCTCCACAAATAAAAATGTGATGGATAACAATTGCAGGTCTTACAGAAAATATAAAAATCATTTTAGAATTGGTGGGTATTATGTAAAACTCGATGGAACAATATTAACCAGCTCAGCTTGGATTTCAAAACCATACAGAGGAACGAAAAGTTTTAACGGATATAGTCATATATTTGACGAACAATTAAGTTATATAATTAAAACTTCTTTGGAAGAGAAAAAACAGCTATTTGTTGAGGCGAATGGAGATAGGGCAATTGACCAATTTTTGAGAATATTTTCTGAAGTTAAGGAAAAGGAAAAACCAGAGGATTTATTTAGACCAATTTTGCATAGCCCAACTCAACTTACAAATAAACATATCAAAAAATTAAAAGAATTTGGTGTGATACCTTCGTTTGATTTTGTTGGTTTTGATGGAAACTATAAAGCATTCAAAAATATGCTTGGAGTTATGAGAGTAAATAAGATACTCCCGATAAAACAATTATACAATCATAACTTAGATTATTTGTCACACACTGATAGAAGTGATATACCAAGCGTCGAGTTGTTTTTAAAATCTCTAGAGTTAAATCGCAAGATAAAAAAAGTCCTAAACAAAAACAATATAACGTCTGATAGCATAATATCTAAAAATTTACAAAATTCATCTTATTTAACTTTTGATAATGAACTAAAAGGTTCTCTTGAGGTTGGAAAATTTGCAAATTTTGTCACTTTGAAAAGAGATAGTAATCTTTCTGATTTTGAAATTGATTCAGTGTATATAGAAGGTAACATTCAAACAAAAAAAGGATAACGATTAGTTATCCTTTTTTATATGACAAATTTTTAGATAAATAAATATTAATGTTGTCGAGTTCATAAAGTAGTATATCGTCATTAGTTATTTGAAGTGTATCAATAAAATTGCAGAAATAAATGTTGTTGTTTTCATCGGTATAAATCAAACAACTTATTATTTCTGTAGTTTCTAAAAATAATTCCAACGATAATGTATTTTTAGTATCGGTGTTATTAAATATATGGTTAGTATTGCAATTAATGCCACCTTTAGAAAAATTTAAATAAGTTAGAAAAGTTTCATTAGTGGTTAGTGTTTCGTTGCTGATACCAATCAAAGATTTAATCTCACTTGGATTGCTGGCTAAACTATTCCAGTTGTTGTTGCCACTAGTGTTTTGATATATCAAAATTCCAAATAATGATATGTTTGCGTAGTGAATAGAAATAGTTGTGTCTTTTGTGAGAGTTATATAGTTGTTGTTAAAGTAATCGAAAGAATAAAATTTATTATTTATTTTGAAGCTGTAAGCTATTTGGGTGTTTGTGTAAGAAACTGAAGATGCTTCGCTAAAAGAAGCTAGTCTTGAAGATAATTTAATTTTGGAATTATTTTTGAAAATTATTTTATCATCACTTGAACTAACAAAGTCACTTTCATCATAAATAATGGTGAAATCGTCAGATGTGTTCACTGAGCAATTATCAAACATTGAGTTTATTTCGTCGTCAGTTGGTGGAGGAGTGGTTCCACAAGAACACATTGCAAAAGGCAATAGAAAAATTAAACACAACGTGCACAATTTTTTGAAAATATTCATAAATTTTCCTTGGTAGGTTTTTCTTTTGTAAAAAAATAAAGCAACAATATTAAATCAATACGCTTTAATATTGTTGCTTTGTTTGGTGCGGACGAAGGGACTTGAACCCCCAAGCCGGAAGCACTAGATCCTAAGT
>CAZFPH010000067.1:0-6132 GCA_964520955.1 uncultured Lachnospiraceae bacterium | reverse complement strand
CTTGTTAAAGCTATTGAAGAAGAATTTGGAGTTTCTGCTGCTGCTATGGCAGTTGCTGCTCCAGTTGCAGGTGCTGGTGCTGCTGCAGAAGAAGAAAAGACAGAATTTGATGTTGTACTTAAAGAAGTAGGTGCAAATAAAATTGCTGTTATCAAAGTTGTTAGAGAAGTTACAGGTCTTGGACTTGCTGAATCTAAAGCTATGGTTGATGGTGCTCCAAGCAAAATCAAAGAAGGTATTGCTAAAGAAGCTGCTGAAGAAATGGCTGCTAAATTTAAAGAAGCAGGTGCTACTGTAGAAATTAAGTAATTTTAGCTAAAAAAATTAAGTGTGAAGCAGACTGGGGTAACCCAGTCTTTTTTTGCGAAATCAATTTCATAATAAAATATTATATGTTATAATAAAAGTAGAGGTGCTTATGGATTTTATCAGTAAACTGCTTTTGGAAGATGTGATTGTGTCAAATTATACAAAGATTGACAGCACTAACAAAACGCCAGCAAATCACGGAATGAAGCACATTCTTGGAACCCTTAATTTGGCGGATACCTTCAAAAAAGCTCTTTCACTTTCTGACAGGGAAACCGAAATTATCAAGACATGCTTGGTTTTTCATGATATCGGTTGCGTTTCTGGCAGGGAAAATCACCCATACAAGTCTATGCTTATAGCACAAGAATATTTTAAGAACAATAATGAATTTTCAGATGAAGAACTTGAAATTATTTATAACGCCATTTTGTATCACGATGACTTTGGCGATTATTCAAATTTAAAAACAAAGACCGCTTGGCTTGTGAACCTTATAGATAAGCTTGATTTTACTGCGAGTAGAATGGAAGATAATTACAAGGAACGTTTTGACTACAGCGAGTCAGAAGATATTAAAACACTTGAAATTTCACTTGAAAAAAACGTGTTTGCGATTATAATAAAAACAATAGATGAGCCAAAGGTTATTTCACCTGAGCGAATTTATAACCGAAATTTAATTTGCAAGGCAATGATGGTGTTTTTGGAGTTTTGCAAAAAATTTGGCTACATTCCAAAACTATATCTTGAAAACGAAGAACTTTATTTTGATAAATTTAATAAAAGTGTAATGGTGAATAGATAATGAAAAACAACGATAAATGCTGGTGCAAAAGCGGAAAATTTTACGCAGACTGCCACAAAGATTTTGACGCAAAACTTGCTGAACTAAAAAAACAAGGCAAGGTAGTTCCACCTCAAAGGCTCATAAAAAATGAAAAGCAAATTGAGGGCATAAGGGAAGCTTGTCGAATTAACACTTTGATACTTGACAAGGTTGCATCAGAAATTAAAGTGGGTATGACAACTGAAGATATTGATAAACTCGTGTACGACGAAACAATTAGACTAGGCGGAAAGCCTGCGTGCCTAGGGTTTGAGGGTTTTCCAAAATCTTGTTGCACATCGGTTAACAACGTTGTTTGCCACGGCATACCAAGCAAAAAAGTTAAGCTCCACGAGGGCGATATTGTGAACGTCGACTGCACAACAGAAGTTAATGGCTACTTTGGCGACTCTTCCAGAATGTTTATTATTGGCAAAACTACTCCTGAAGCTGAAAAACTTGTGTGTGTTACAAAAGAATGTTTGGAGCTTGCCGTTAAAAACATTGAGCCATACTCACCAGTTGGGGATATTGGTCATTATGTTTCAAAGCACGCAAGAGCAAACGGCTTTAGTGTGGTTAAAGAGCTTGGCGGTCACGGAGTTGGGCTTGCTATGCACGAAGACCCATTTGTTAGTCACACTGCAAAATTTGGAACGGGAATGCTTTTAGTTCCTGGAATGGTTTTCACAATTGAGCCAATGATAAACGCAGGAAAAGCTACGATTTGCCTTGATGAAAGCGATGGCTGGACGATTTATACCTACGATGATTCGCTGTCTGCTCAGTGGGAATATCAGCTTTTAATGACGGAAAATGGAGTTGAAATTTTAGCACATTAGGGAGGAAATTATGGCTAAAGATTTTGAATATTACAAAGCAGAAGAAGAGCTTACAAACAGAATACTTTTTCTTCAGGCTGTTATTGAACTTAAGCAAGGGTTAATTTCTATGCTTGAGGCATCACAGGGAAGTGAGTACGCAAAACTTGCAAAAAGATACGTAAAGGATATTCAAAAAGGTGAGGAAAGTTTGCTTTTGGCAAATAACGAATTGAAAAATTTGCAAGAATCGAACATAGAGGCTGAACCAAAAGATAAAAAAGAAGAACTTCCTGCAGAAATTTTGAAAATGTCAGATGATGCAGTTGCTGGCATTGATGAGTACAACAAAAATAATGAAAATTTAATCAGAATGCAAGCACAAATAAAAGAGCTGACCCGTGAGATTGCGAGATTGCAAAAGCTTTCGCCTGAAGTCGTTCAGGAAATTTCTGAGTTTGTTGCACAACTTATTGCTTTGAAAACAACCCTCAGCTCAGATGCAGAAAGGTTAGAAAAAATTGTTGATGAATTAAATTTAAAGTCGCTAAAAGAGGTTCACGAACTTATTGATATCATTAGAAGGTATGAAAAAGGTTATTGGAAGCCAGCACAAATGCAATAAAGTCCTGTAAAGGACTTTTTATTTTGAGTTAGGTATTGACCAATTCATAAAATTGATATATTATATTTCTAGAAAATTGGAGGTTTTATGGAAAGAGTAAAAGAATTTGTTGATTTTTTAGAAGAATACACAGATTTTATTATGAGGCTAGCAACAAGCAGAGCCGAGCTTGAAATGAGACAAGAAGATTTAGCAAATTTAGATAGAAAAATTTTTAGAAGCAATGGTTCAGATGCTGCAAAAGTCGTTGGCAAAGAACTTAAATATGAAAGAGATAAACTCTCACTTCAAGTTAAAAGACTTGAAAACAATAATGATAGATATGAAAGAGAAAAACAAACACATATTAGTGAGGGGCTTTGTTCACTTTCAGGACTTGCAGAAATTTTAACTGAAGCAGGTCTTGATGAAAGTCAAGTTGAACAACTTCTTGCTGGTGCTATGTTTAGAATAAACAGTAAACTTGCAACAGACAAAGAAAAGACACAAATACCTGCAAAATCACCAGTTAATGAATAAAAAGCACCGACACGCTCGGTGTTTTTTATTAACTAAAAAGTAAAGTAAGAGGAAAAACAAAAACCACTCGTTTTCGAGTGGTTTTTATGTTTGAAAGTTATTTTGTTATTTGCCTTCAACAAGTTCAATAGCGTGAGCAATTTGTTCTTTAACATATTTTTTGCCAGCTTTGTTATAGTCTCTTTGGTCGAAGTGTCCAGAATTTAGTGCAAGGTCTTCTCTTACACCTGCAGTGTGAGCGAGTCTAAGGTCTGTGTCCATATTGATTTTGCAGATTGCGGTTTTGCTCATTTTTTCAATGTCAACTTCTGCAATGCCTTGGCTCTTTTTGATTTCGCCACCATATTTGGTGATGAGTTCTACCCATTTTGCAGGAACTGTTGAACTTCCGTGAGCAACGAGTGGAAGGTCTGGTAGGGCATTATGCACATTTTCAATAACACCATATTGAATGACAGGTGTTTTGATTGATTTGTTGACGCCGTGTGCTGTTCCGATTGAAATTGCAAGGCTGTCAACACCTGTTCTTGAAACAAAGTCTTTTGCTTCGTCTGGGTCAGTGAAACTTTCAGTGTCGCTGTGAATCATATCTTCAGTTCCGATAATTTTGCCAAGTTCTGCTTCAACGGTAACGTTTCTTGCGTGTGCGTACTCAACAACTTTTTTTGTTTCAGCAACATTTTCTTCATAAGATAGGGCAGAACCATCATACATAACACTTGTGAAACCTGCGTCGATTGCTTCTTTGCAAGCCTCAAATGATTTGCCATGGTCAAGGTGCAAGCAAATGTCGTTTTTGTATTTTTTTGATGCAACTTCAACAATTGCTTTAATGTAGTCATAGCCAGCATATTTTCCAGCACCTTCAGAAACTGAAATGATGATTGGAACATTCTTTTCGCCAGCAACTTCAGCAACTGCTTGTGCTGATTCCATATTGCAAACGTTGAATGCAGGGATTGCATAGCCACCTGCAAGGGCTTCTTTTAACATATTTTTTGAATTAACAAGTGCCATAAATACCTTCCTTTTATTGTAATTTTTATTTGTTAATAATGAATGTTTAAAATTTATTAAACCTATTATATATTATAGACCTTTAACCCAGCTTTGTAAAACAAATATTCAAATGTTTGTTTTATTTGGTTATATAGCAGATAATCAAATATTCAATATTATTGAAAAAATTATTTAATAATAACAACATAAAAATATTGATTTTATTGACAAAAGTTAATATAATGGAACTATGTAAAGGGGAGATATTATGGAAAATGTAGAGCAAATGACTTATGAAGAATTAAAAAAGCACGAGGGAACAATAATAAAAGAATTGGAACTTAAAATTAAAGAATTTGAACAATGGTCAGAAGATTGGAAAGCACGATTAGGAAAATATTTTAACGAAGAGACAGTAGAGAGATTAATTAGCAATGCAAGCAGTTCTTTTTTAAGATGTGCAAAAAGTGTGCGTACAAGTTTTAAGGAAATGGAAGCTAATTTGGATAATCTAGCAGAGAGTGAAATATTGAGTGTGATCGAAGATATTAAGGCTCGTGTTGGCAAAATAACTTCAGTAAAAAAAATAATGGAAATTTGTGAGGAAGCAGACAGACTTCCTCCTGAAGAAATAAAGAAACGTTATCTTGCACTTGATAACAATGCTGAAAACAGGTATAAAAGATATACCGAATTAGCGAATAGTACTCACGCTGATATTTTTGTTCCTCTGATTCTAGGAGATGTTGAAAAAATGCGTGGTGGTAGAGATTCTTATTATGAAACCTCAAGGGAAAGTTTAATGCCAAAAGCGATGGATGCATTAATGGCGAAAAAAGGAGCTTCAACCCCACAAAATGGTGAATCATCAGGACCACAAAATGGTGAATAAGATTAAACTAATTAAAAAAAGAGAGGAATATTCCTCTCTTTTTTTGCTAAATATGATGGTAAGTTAAAAATCCAAAACACCGCCATAGTTTTGTGGTGCTTGTGGTGGCTTGTCTTTTGATGCGTACCAGCTCATAACTTCGCAGATTTCGTACTCGGCAACAGAGTCTCTTTCTGAAAATGAAGGGTAACTGCTCACTCTTTCTTCATAGTCTGATAGTTGTTTTTCCATTCTTGCCTTTTGGGCACGTCTTTCGCCCCATGAACTTAAGTGGCTGTCGTTATCTGAATCATAGTCGGTGTAGTCAGTTGAAGGTTTGCTTCCAACAGCTCTTTCAATGTCGTCACGGATACTTGTTGGCGAACTTCCGCCACCCCACATTCTTGAGCACATTGAAGCAGTGCTTTGGTGGAATGGATTGCTTCCACGCATAACCTTAATCCAGTCATAAGATTTGTTATACTTTTTTTGAATATAAAAGTTTAGCTCAGATTTTGGAATAACTTCACCTGAGCCAAAGAATTTTATTCTTGTGCCGTCTTGGTTGAGCAAAAATGCAAGGTATGTTTGGTTTTGAACTTTCACAACAAAAACATTGCTATTTGGATACATAAAACTACCTCCAAAATTTATTAATTTTATTTTAGGGTTGTTTTTGGCACTTGTCAATATGCAAAATTAAAATTTAGAGTCTAAATCGCTTTAAAAATAGGCATAATATATCAATTTTGCACGAAATTTTGAAAACTAATATACCTATAAGTTGCTTTATTTTTTTGATTAGCATATAATCAAATTGTCAATTATTTTGATAAAGGAGAAAATTATATGGCAAATATTAAAGTTGCAATTAATGGTTTTGGTAGAATTGGTAGACTTGCATTCAGACAAATGTTTGGTGCAGAAGGCTACGAAATTGTTGCTATCAATGACCTTACAAGCCCAAAGATGCTTGCGCACTTATTAAAATACGATTCAGCGCAAAGACCTTACGCTTTAGCAAGCAAAGTTACATCATCTGAAGAAGATGCTGCTGAAGGTTGGATTTCAGTAGATGGACACAAAATTAGAATCTATGCAGAAAAAGATGCTAATAACTGCCCATGGAAAGAACTCGATGTAGACGTTGTACTTGAAT
>CAZFPH010000066.1:0-6164 GCA_964520955.1 uncultured Lachnospiraceae bacterium | reverse complement strand
ATGGGGTGATGAAAAGGATAGGGCTTTCTGGAAAAGCGTTGTTCAGTATTATTATGGGGTATGGTTGCACAACTTCTGCAGTGCTCACAACCCGCAATCTAGAAAATGCGAAACTTAGAAAAAGGGCGGTATTGCTTCTTCCTTTTGCAACTTGTTCCGCCAAACTTCCGATATTTTTAATCTTTAGTTCTTTATTTTTTAAAGAGTATCAATACCTATTTGTGCTTGGTTTATATTTGCTAGCTATAATAGTCCAAATTTTGTATGCTGTTATTTTGGATAAGTTTAACAAATTAAATCAGCAATATTTGATTTTAGAAATGCCAAAATATAGACTGCCAAGTATAACTAAAATCTTTAGAGACTGCTATGTAACCTTAAAGGATTTTATTATTAAAACTGGTGGAGTATTGGTTATTTTTGGTATACTTATGTGGATATTGCAAAATTTTGATATAAAAATGCGTTTTTTAAACGGTGAAAATTTTTCCTCGTCGTTGCTTTATTTGCTTTCTAGCAAACTATCTTTTGTTTTTAAACCATTAGGTCTTTGTAGTCCTGCAATTGTGGTTGCACTTGTGTTTGGATTGGTTGCTAAAGAATTGTTAATTGTTGGGCTTGCGATGATGAATGGAGTTCTTGGAAATTTGGAATTGCTGGGAATATCTTTGCTTTCTGCTAATTCGGTATGCTATTTTACATTTAACTCTGCATTGGTGTTTTTAGTTTTTGTTTTATTGTATACTCCGTGTTTTTCTTCGCTCTCAGTTATTAAAAGTGAGATGGGTATAAAAACTGCATTGTATGTGTTTTTTGTTCAATTTGTTATAGCATATATTTTTTCTTTCTTTGCTAAGTTAATTACGGCAAACATCGTTAATGTTCTTTGGATTGCTCTCGTTATTGTTCTTGCAATTATTCTTTTATCTATGTTAAAATCAAAATGTAATAGAAAATGCAAGGAGAGTAATTGCAGTGCGTGTAGAAACTTTTAAGGCACAAAAAAGTAAAAAAATTTCGGAATTGATTTCTTCAAGACTGAGTTTGTCTTATAATGTAACGCAAAAAATTATTAGAAGCAAAGACGTTAAGATTAATGGCAAAAGAGTTTCTTCTGATTTGGTGGTTAATGAGAATGATGAGATTACTATTTACTACAAGGAAACCGAAACTCCAGTGGTTGAAATATTGTATCAAGATGAAAATATAATAGTTGTTTTTAAAAGACGAAATATTGAAACGGTTAATGAAAGTGGCAAAATTGATTTATTGTCAAAAGTGTCAGAGATTACAAGCAAGATTTGTTATGCTGTTCATAGACTCGATAGAAACACTGAGGGATTAGTTATTTTTGCACTAAATGAAAAATCGAAAAATGAACTTGACTTGGCATTTAAAAACCGAACTATCGATAAGTATTATCTAGCTCTTGTTTTTGGGAGCTTTTCTAAATCAGAAGAAACCCTTGAGGCTTATCTTAAAAAAGATTCAAAAAAATCACTTGTGTATATTTCGGATACATCTCAAACAGGATATGAAAAAATAATCACGCATTACAAAGTTTTGAAAGAAAAAGAGGATACTTCACTTTTGGAGGTTAAACTTGTTACAGGAAAAACTCATCAGATTCGTGCACACTTGTCTCATATAAATCATTTTATTATTGGAGATGAAAAATATGGGGATAGTTTAGTGAACAAAAAGTTAAAAAAAAGGTATCAGTGTTTGTGTGCTTATAAAGTGGTTTTTCATTTTGATAAGCAAAGTAAACTTTTTTATTTAAATGATAAGGAAATATTACTGACAACAGAAAAAATAGATTTTTGTCAAAATTTGTAATAAAAAGTCAATCTCTTTTACATAATAATTGTAAAGGAGATTTTTTATGTCAGTTAGTTTAATTATAATTTCAGTAATAATTTTATTAATTATGTTTGGTGCTGGACAGAGAATACTTGATAGTTTGAGGCTGAATGATAAAGAAGCTTTAATAATTTTGATTGCTATCTGTATTGGATTAGTGATTCCTCCAATTTGGATAGGTGAATATTTTTGTTTCTCAATTGGTGGATTTTTGATTCCGTTAGGACTTTCGATTTATTTGCTGATTTCTTGTGGCTGGTCTAGGGATTTGCTGAGGAGTTTAATTGGAACGATTCTAGTTGCTGGTGTGATATATGGACTTGAATGGTTACTTCCAGCAAATCCAGAAAATGTTATTATAGACAATATGTATATTTATGGCGTTGTTGCTGGTGTGGTAGCCTATGCACTTGGCAGAAGTAGAAGAAATGCTTTTGTGTCGTGCTTGTTTGGTATAACACTTGCTCAGTTGGTTCAATGGTTAATTAACTTTGGTATGCATACACCTAGCATTTTAGGTCTTGGCGTTGGTGGTGCATTTGGCACGTATATTGTTGCAATAATTATATCAGTTGCTGTTAGTGAATTTCTTGGAAGATGTTTTGAAAGTGCTACTATTAACAAAGAAGAAAAAGTATATAATTATGAAACACATACATACGATTCTGTTAAAAACGGAAAATTAAAAAAAGAAACTAATACAGAAAAACAGAGAATTGAAGCTGTGAAAAACTCGCAAAAGCCATATCAAAAAACCGCAAAAAACCGCAAAAATAACGAAAAAACAATAGATAATATAGAAATTGAAGCAAAAGAGGTGCAATAATGAGAAGATTTAGATTAGTTGTAATTGCTTTAGTTTTTGTGTTAATTTTTCCCTTTTTGACATTGAAAAAAAACAGTTTAGCATTTGCTGACATGGTAAAAACATATTATACAATTTATGATGGAAATACTAAAGATAAAGTATTGTTTTTGAAAGGTGAAGATGTTAATGTTGGTGATAAATACTTATCAAAAGATAACAATCTCTATGAAATTATTGAAGTGAATGATGACGAAAAATTTGCTTATACAAAGTTTTTGCAAAAGGAAGAATTACCAAAATTTAATGTAAAATCAAAGTATGCTCAAGAGACAAATGCTGGAAAAAGTTCAGGGGCAAAACTGGCATCAGTAAATGACTATGGTAGCAAAACAAGTGAACTAATTGCAAGTGCTAACTCTGATAGTTTAAATAAAGCGTATGCAAAAACAAACAAAAAAGTTGGTTTGTATCACACACATAATGACGAAAGTTATTATACTCCTGATGGTGTCGATTCTGTTTACGGAAAAGGTGGCATTCACGATGTTGGTAAGGCAATTGCGGACAATTTAACTAAACTTGGTATTGATGTAAATTATAGAGAAGATTTGCATTTGCCACATAACTCTGGTGCTTACACAAGAAGTCAAGTTACTGCGTCGGCTCTTTTGAATTCTGGTGTTGACGCAATATTTGATATTCATCGTGACTCAACAAAGAGGAGTGAATAACTCACAACTGTAAATGGCGAGCAAATGAGTTCTGTCCGTATGGTTGTTGGCTCGTCAAGTGCAAACTATGAAGAAAATAAAAATTTTGCTTACACAATCAAAGCTTATGCAGATGAAGTTTACCCGGGATTTATTAAGGATATTTATATAGGAAAGGGAAACTATAATCAACAACTATCGACAAGAGCAATGCTCTTTGAAATGGGTTGCGAAAATATTGAGAAAGACTTGGTTATTAAATCTACAAGCAATCTTGCAAAAATTATTGATGTTGTTTTGTATGGTTCAGATGAGGCGAGTGAACTCTCGCTTAGCGATGTTGACTTGGTTTCAGACAATGGAAGTAAGTCTGTTATAACGGGGCTTGTTGGTGCGAATTCAAAATCAGGAATAAATTCAAATCAAACACTTTGGGTTGTTCTTGGAACAATTGGTGTGATTTTAATTGCTCTTGCAATTGTATTAATTTGTTCAAAGAAAGCACGTTACAAAGTTGGAAGATTTTTCTCTGAAACATTTGCTGGAATTTTTGGCAAAAAGAAAAATCAGTAACTTAAATAAAAAATAAATAAAAAACTGTTCAGATGTAGTAAATTTAAAAGTTAAGATACTTTATAGACATATTCTACTATGAGCGGTTTTTTTATGGTTTTTCTTTTTTGGGTGGTAATATAGTTCTTGCAAAAATTTGAATGTTCAGTTATAATTACAATGTAGGAGAATGTTATGAAAGAACCTTTGGTTGCGATTGTTGGACGCCCTAATGTTGGAAAGTCTACTCTGTTTAATCGCATTATTGGAAAAAGAATTTCTATTGTTAATGATGAGCCTGGCGTTACACGTGACAGGATTTTTGCTCACGCTGAATGGCTTGATAATAAGTTTACGTTAATCGACACTGGTGGTTTGGATTTTGAAAAAGACGACGAGATTTCTGTTAATATTGTAAAGCAAGCAAAACTAGGTATTGAAATGGCTGACGTTATTGTTTTTGTTGTTGATGGAATGGCGGGGCTTACTGAACAGGACAGAGATGTTGTGAGAATACTTAGAAAATCTAGCAAAAAGATTATATTATGTGTAAACAAGGTTGATAATTATAATGAGTCGATAATGTATGACTACTATGAGCTTGGTCTTGGAACACCATATCTGGTATCTTCTGTTCACGGCAAAGGCGTTGGTGATTTACTTGATAAAATTGTTTCTTGCTTTAACAAAGACGAGCTTAAAAGAGACGAAGATGATTCTATAAAAATTGCAATTGTTGGGAAACCAAATGCAGGAAAGTCTAGCCTTATCAACAGATTGGTTGGCGAAGATAGAGTTATTGTTTCTAGTGTTGCTGGCACAACTCGTGACTCGGTGGATATTCCATTTAAATATAACAAGAAAAAATATACATTAATCGACACGGCTGGTATGCGTAGAAAAAAGAAAATAGAGGATAAGACTGTAGAGAGATATTCAATCATTAGGTCACTCGATTCAATTAGAAACGCTGACGTTGTTGTTTTGGTGATTGATGTAACAACCGAAATTTCTGATCAAGACCTTAAGATTGCTGGTTTTATTGATGAACAAAACAAGCCATCTGTAATAGTTTTGAACAAGTGGGATTTAGTTGAAAAAGAAACCAACACAATGAATAAGTTTGAAGAAAAACTTTCTGGAGAACTCGCATTTATGTCTTATTTTAAATCAGTTTACTTATCAGCAAAAACTGGGAAGCGTACTGAAAAATTAATGCCTGTGATTGAGGAAGTTTACAACAATGCTCACAGCAAAGTTTCAGCGGGTGTGCTTAATGATGTTTTGCAAGATGCATACTCAATTAATGCACCAACATACAAAAAGAATAAAAAACTCAAGATTTTCTATGCAACACAAACAGGAATTGCACCTCCAACATTTGTTCTTTTTGTTAACGATACAACGCTTATGCAAGACAATTACTTAAGATATCTTGAAAATTCTATTCGAAAGGCGTTTAACTTTGAAGGTACTCCGATACGAATTGTTATGAAATGTAAAAAAGAAGAAGATTTATAGGAGATTTTATGGTTTGGTGGCAAGTTGTTTTGGTTGTTGTTATTTCTTATATGTGTGGAAATATTTCCTTTGCAAGGATTATCTCTAAAAAGAAAAATGATGACATTACAAAAATGGGCAGTGGAAACCCAGGTTCAACAAATATTTTAAGAAATTATGGTTTTAAGTTTGGTGTTTTGAATCTCGCTCTAGATATGCTAAAAGGCTTTGTGCCTTCGCTTGTGGCTTATTATGTTTTTGGAAAAAGCTATGTAATGTTGTATATTGCAGGAATATCGAGTATGCTTGGTCATATCTATCCTGTATTATTCAAATTTAAAGGTGGCAAGGGTATTGCAACAATGCTTGGATTGTTTTTAGCATCAAATCCAATTGCAACACTTATTGCTATTGTTATTGGTGCAATAATTTGGGCAATATTTGAATACGGTTCAGTTGTAAGTTTTTTGTGCATAACATCGCTCACAGTTGTTGAAGGCATTAGAGCTAGAATGAATTTGGGGCTCACTGACAGAAAAATTATTTGCTTAATATGGTTTGCAATTTTTATTTTTACTTGGTATGCTCATAGAAAGAATATTGAAAGATTGTTGCTTGGAAAAGAAAGTAAGGCAAGTCTTATCAAAAAAACAAAAAAGAAATTAAAGAAGGCTGTTTAATATGAAGGTTACACGTGTATTTTTAAATATAATGTCGGTTATTGGATTTAT